>CAIQND010000555.1 GCA_903873045.1 uncultured Methylococcaceae bacterium
GGTGCCATTGCCAAGGGTAAATTTAAGATACCTTTTGATCTTAAAGGCTCTGACAGCATTAGTTTTGATATGCAAGAGTTGCAGCTTTCGGCATTTAAACAACTTAAATCTCAGGACGGTGCAAGGGAGCCAGTGTCCGTGTCTGATGTGATGCCATTGATAACGATCACCAGTCAAAAAACCTTTTGGCAGTCCCTTGATCTTGGGCAGTTAACCTTGCAAACCGAGCGCATACCCAATGGTATTGTTTTTAAGCGTTTGGAGTTGGCGGGTAACGATCTAAAGCTTGCTTTGTCAGGCGATTGGAAAGTTAACGGCAAGCATTCTAAAACCACCGTACAAGGCACAGTGATCATGCCGAAAGCTGGTCAGTTACTTTCAAAGTTGGGTATTAACAAAGACCTGACGGAAACCAGCGCCGTTGTTGATTTTACCGGTGTCTGGAATGCGGCACCTTATCAATTTTCATTAATCGATTTACAAGGCAGGATAGACGTTAATTTAAAGGGCGGCCGCATTTTAAGTATAGAGCCCGGATTTGGTCGGGTACTAGGGATGTTGGCAATGGCGCAATGGATAAAACGTTTGCAGTTGGATTTTAGTGATGTGTATGAAGAAGGGTTAACGTTTAACACGATTAACGGGCACTTTGATTTGGCAAAAGGTAAAGCCGTTACCAATAATTTAGTGATTGATGCCATCCCAGCAAAAATTACGATTACCGGAGAGACTGACTTTATTAATCGACATCTTGATCAAGTGGTCAACGTTGCACCAAAAAGTGCTGATGCGGTGCCTATTGCTGGTACAATCGTCGGCAAAGTGGCCGGTTTAATCGGGCGGTATTTGACCGGTACAGATCAAGACGGATTTTTCTTTGGTTCGCAGTATTTAATTAAGGGCGACTGGGGGAATGCACAAGTTATTCCGCTACATGAAAATGATGGCTTGCTGCAAAAAACCTGGACGGGTATCACCGGTTTTCCATGGATACAGCAGCAATCCAAAGAACCCTAACCAAGAGACAACATGACTAAATGCGCCGCAATACAAATGACCTCAAGCCCGACTATCAGCGTTAACCTGCAAGAAGCCGAAAAGCTTATTGCAGCAGCGGCTACAGCGGGTGCAAAACTGGTCGCCTTACCTGAAAACTTTGCGTTAATGGGTAATCATGAAGCGGACAAGCTTAAAGCAAAAGAAGTCGATGGCTCAGGCCCCATACAAGATTTTTTGGCGACAATTGCAAAAAAATATGCGGTTTGGGTGGTTGGTGGTACGATCCCGATGGCTACCGATGACAGCAATAAAGTGCGGGCCGCTTGTCTGATTTATAACGATCAGGGTGAAAGGGTCGGGCGTTACGATAAGGTGCATTTATTTGATGTCAATGTGCCGGGGACGCAAGAAGTTTACCGTGAATCTGATTCTATTGAACCGGGTACCGAGCCACAGGTTTTCGATACGCCTTTTGGCCGGTTGGGGATCGCTGTTTGTTACGATTTGCGGTTTCCGGAATTTTTCAGGAAAATGAGCGTCCAGGGCGTTGACATATTGGTGGTTCCTTCTGCGTTTACTGCGGAAACCGGTGCCGCCCACTGGGAAGTATTGCTGCGTGCCCGAGCAGTGGAAAATCTTTGTTATGTGATTGCGCCCAATCAGGGTGGTTTGCATAGTAATGGTCGTAAAACCTTTGGGCATAGCATGATGATTGATCCTTGGGGTATCGTGCTGGATTGTTATAAAACCGGTAGCGGTTACGTAATGGCTGAAATAGATCCTGAGCGACTGGAAAAAGTGCGGGGGGCATTTCCGGTTTTAAATCATCGGTGTTTTTTTTGTGAATAATATGAGTGTTTTTATTAAAAGCTTACTGCTGGCCATGTTGTTGGTTGCTTGTGGCGGCAAGGACAGTCGTTATCGGGATACCCAAATGTTGGAGCACCCACCCGCGCTTGCTGTCAGCAAGCCTGCCGGTGAGTTGCATGTAACCGATAATAGCAAGGTTCCAAAGAAGCGCGAAAAATCGGGTTTGGGAACCGATGTTTACCTGACGACATCGACACCTCCGCAATTGAAAATCAGGCAGCCGTTAGATGATGCTTGGAGCACGTTGGGTCTTGCCTTAAAGCAAAGCAAAATTGAAATAACGGATCGTGAGCATGATAAAGGTCTTTACTATGTGCTTTATGATCCCGAAAAATCTTTATTTAGCAGAAAACATAACGAAGCCGTTTATGTAATAACCTTGGAAAGCGATGGTTCAGAGTCAACAATAACAGCGACTCTGGGTAATGCGGCCGAACAAAGCAGTGCAGGTGGTCGAGGTAAAAACCGTAGCGCGGTTAAAGATAACAGTGCTACCCAGTTGGCCGATGGCGCTGAAAAATTAGTCAAGTCATTGTATGAAACGATGCAAAATGATTTAAAAGAAGAATAATTTAGGCTCAAGGTAAAAGGTTAAAGCCGATAAAGCTTACCCTTGAATCTTGCGCCTTTAACCTTAACCCTTTATTTTTATGTTGTGATGGAACTATTAAACCTTGCGAGACAAGCTATTTTGATGCCTGCCGGTATTCAGGATGGTGATATTGAAAAAATCATGAACCGATTGCTCAGTTCGCCCGTTGATGCGGCGGATATTTATTTCCAGTCCAGTCATTCTGAATCCTGGGTCATGGAAGGCGGCATCATTAAAGAGGGCAGTCATAGTATTGAGCAGGGTGCCGGCGTACGTGCCGTATCAGGTGAGAAAACCGGTTTTGCCTACAGCGACCGGATTGAGCTTTCGGTATTGCTGGAAGCGGCGAATAATGTTAAAGCCATTGTCAGACAAGGGCAAGATGCCCAGGTTGGCTTAGTAAAAGCGGCTGGCTGGCCTCTTTATTATCCGGTTGCCAATCCCTTAAAATCATTGGCGGATCAAGAGAAAATAGATTTGTTACGCACTGTTGAGAGTGAAACCCGCAAACTGGACAGCCGTATAGAAGAAGTGATTGTCAGTCTGAGCGGCTCGCATGAAAGTATTCTGGTAGCCAATCAGGACGGCTCGTTAGCGGCTGACGTAAGGCCGTTGGTGCGCATGAATGTAACGGTTATTGTTGAAGAAAACGGTCGGCGTGAACAGGGCGGCATGGGCGGTGGTGGACGGAGTGATTACCGTTATTTTATCGATCAAAACCGAGGCTTGGAATACGGTAAAGAAGCGGTCAGGCAGGCGTTGGTCAATCTGGAAGCAGAAGATGCGCCGGCTGGTAATATGACGGTCGTATTGGGGCCGGGTTGGCCGGGTATTTTACTGCATGAAGCGATTGGTCACGGTTTGGAAGGTGACTTTAACCGCAAAGGCACATCGGCATTTAGTGGTCGGGTGGGTGAACGGGTAGCTTCCAGTTTATGTACAGTGGTCGATGACGGAACCCTGCAAGGGCGTCGCGGTTCATTGAGTATTGATGATGAAGGCACGCCCACAGAAAAAACCGTACTGATTGAGAATGGTATTCTCAAAGGTTACATGCAGGATAAACTTAATGCGCGTTTAATGGGGGTTAAGTCCACCGGTAATGGCCGTCGAGAATCTTATGCCAGTTTGCCGATGCCACGCATGACCAATACGTATATGTTGCCGGGTTCTCATAATCCCGAAGAAATTATAAAATCGGTGAAAAAAGGCCTGTATGCCAAAAACTTTGCCGGCGGACAAGTTGATATTACTTCGGGCAAGTTTGTATTTTCTGCCAGTGAAGCGTATTTGATTGAAAATGGCAAAATAACCCGTGCCGTTAAAGGGGCGACCCTGATTGGCAACGGCCCTGACGTGTTAACCAAGGTGTCTATGGTCGGCACTGATCTTGAGCTGGATAGCGGTGTCGGTACTTGCGGCAAAGAAGGACAAAGTGTGCCGGTTGGGGTTGGTCAACCTACGATGAAGATTGATGGCTTGACGGTTGGCGGGACGAGTGTTTAAGTGAAATTCACTCAGTATTTTCTTTATACAAGGAATAGGGCAGATAGGGCGGCCATAAAAATTGAATGGATTGAGAATGTTGTTACCTGTCCGATTAAGACCAAAAGACAAGCTGATGGACGATTTAAAAAATGGGGATTTATTCAGGAAGAGAGAAAATATTTAAGGGTTATTTTGCTTGAAGATGAAGAGACGGTACATAATGCTTTCTTTGATAGAGGATTTAAAGAGGTAGACAATGAAAATTAAATATTTTGAAGATACCGATACAGCATTGCTGGAGTTTTCAGAGCATCCAGTTTTCGAGACTAAAGAAATTAATGAAAATATTTATCTGGACTTGGATGAAGATGGAAATTTGATTGGAATGACAATTGAACACGCATTGTCGCAAGCAAATATTAATGAAGTTTCATTTCAGCAGATAAGTCGTCAAGTAGCCTAAAAAGCAGATTAAGAGAATACAGTGCAAAACCAAGAAGAAATAAATCGTTTAAAAAATACCGTTCAAAACTTATTGGACGAAGCAAAAAAACAAGGTGCCAGTGCGGCCGAAGCCGGTTTGAGCCAAGAAAACGGCTTGTCGGTGTCAGCGCGTCTGGGTGATGTTGAAACGATCGAACATCATTGTGGTCAAGGTCTCGGGATAACGGTCTATTTTGACCAGCGCAAAGGTTCCGCGAGCACCACCGATTTGTCGCCGGAATCCATTAAAGAAACGGTTAGCGCGGCCTGTAGTATTGCCCGCTATACCAGTGAAGACACTTATGCCGGATTGCCGGAAGAAGCGTTGCTGGCCACTGAATTCCCCGATCTTGATCTTAATCATCCGTGGGATCTTAGCGTTGATAACGCGATTGCTTTGGCTATTGAATGCGAAGATGCAGGCCGCACTTATCATGCTGAAATCAGTAATTCCGAAGGTGCCTCAGTCAATACCCATCAAGGCATCCATGTAATGGGTAATAGTCTGGGCTTTCTTCAGGGCTATATTTCCACACGCCATTCCTTAAGTTGTTCAGTATTGGCGCAGCGTGGCGACAGTATGCAGCGTGATTACTGGTATAGCGTAGCAAGAAATGCCCTGGATTTGGAAGCCGCTGCTGAAATAGGTAAAAAAGCCGCAGAGCGTGCGCTTAGACGATTGGAAGGACGCAGCTTAAGCACCCGGCAATGCCCCGTTTTGTACAGCGCAGAAGCGGCTTCAGGTTTATTGTCTTCGTTTATAGGCGCAATCAGTGGCGGCAACTTATACCGCAAAGCTTCGTTCTTACTGGATGCCTTGGACAGCCAAGTTTTTCCGGAATTTGTTCATATCCACGAACAGCCCTATTTAAAAGGCGCTTTAGGCAGTGCGGCCTACGATGGCGAAGGCGTCGTGACAAAAAACCGCGACCTTGTCTCCGACGGTATTTTACGCAGTTATGTATTAAGCACTTATTCCGCACGTAAATTGGGGATGCACAGTACCGGTAACGCCGGTGGGGTACGAAATTTAACCATAGATTCAGGTACGCTTGATTATCAGGGCATGTTAAAGCTGATGGGTACCGGTTTGCTGGTCACCGAATTAATGGGGCAGGGCGTTAATATACTCACGGGTGATTATTCACGCGGTGCCGCAGGATTTTGGGTGGAAAATGGCGAAATTCAGTACCCGGTTGAAGAAATCACCGTTGCCGGCAACATGAAAGATATGTTGAAAAATATAGTCGCCGTAGGCAATGACATTGATTATCGCGGCAATGTTCGCACCGGTTCAATACTGGTTGAGCGCATGTCGATCGCCGGGGAATAATCCGTCGTTATCGGGTTGTCTTAAGAAATAACTATTTTAAACTCGATCTTCAAATTTTTAATTCTTGATTTCGGGTAGTCAGTTATAACAACAAGTATTAAAGAGAAAAATGTTGTTTTTGTACCCATCATTTACCTGTTACGCGTTTATTCTCGTCGAGATAAGGTAAAAAAGGTAATCTTGAGTAGTTCGCTGAACAAGCGAAAAAGATGATTGAGCGATTTGCGTAGGATGGGTAGATCAACGCGAAACCCATCGCATTGGAGGTTGATTATGATGGGTTTCGGCTATCGCCTCTACCCATCCTACGAGCTTTTTTAGTATGATAGCTTGAGCTGAAACAACAAAAACAGGCGAAACAATGACAACACTCACATTTGATGCTATCGCCCACGATGGCGTTATCGACTTACCGGTTGAACAGTATGATTTGAATGGTAAAGCAATCAAAGTCATCATTATGGATGATACCAGCGACTATGAGACGGTATTGGAAGATTTACAGGATATCATTGCCGCTAATGCCGTGTTGAATCGGGTCAACTCGGGTAAAGAAAAAACCTACTCTATTGTTGAAATGGAGGCTAGATTGAATGCAATGGACGGTTAGGTTATTAGAAACTGCATTAAAGACATTGGAAAAAATCAACAAACCAGAACAGCTACGGATTAGGCAATTTATAAAAGCCAACTTGGCAAGCCTTGATAATCCGAGAGCAATCGGTAAGGCATTACAGGGAAACTTGAAAGGATTATGGCGGTATCGCGTTGGTAATTATCGTTTAGTCTGTCAATTTATAACAGCGAGTTGATTGTCATGGTGCTGGAGATTGGGCACCGTAAGGATGTATATAAATAAATCATGGCAACTATTTTAGTACAGTAGGATGGGCTGGATTTTTGCCCACCAAAAAAGCGTATTTTGGAGAATATCATGTATCGATTAGGTTGGCCTTGTGCAACATTTTTCGCAGAAATGGGGATGCCGCTTTTAATTAAAGTAGAAATTATCCACGATAACGAAGTGAATGTTTATGTCGCAACCAGCCTCGATTTAAAAGGGTTGGTTGTTGAAGCGGAAACGTTGGATGAATTGGAAAAAGAAGTGTGGGAGTTGGTTCCTGAATTACTCACGCTGGATAAGCCAAAGTTGCGCGTAAAAGCCGTAACGCATTTGTCGTTTTTTCAGCCTCCGGTTGCGGTATGAATGGTTATGAAAAACTGGTCAAAGAGCTTTTGCTTAAACACGGATATAAATTAGTTCGCACAGGTAAGCATGTCGATTGCCGGGGAATAATAAAGCTTGATGGGGTTTTTAATCCCGTCACTTACGTTTTGTAAATCGTTGGGGTTTTTAAAGGATCAGCGAGGCATCTGAAAGGTGTTTAATAATTAGACAGAGGAGATTGTTTTGGCAGAAACAGAAAGATACCATCCAGAGCGATATAGAATATCTCGGCCCTTCGTAAAGCAAGCCATCGCTTTATATAGCAATCTTACAGGAATAACAACGATTTCAAATTATGATACTTTGGATGCAATGCATTCGTTATTGAAAGATTATTATAATTATGAGCTGTCTTTGTTACCATTTGAACAACGCCCAAATAATACAAAAAATTTTAGCAATGAAAACGCGCTTGCGCTACATTATTCATCATGGAGTTGTCATGGCAGACAGATATTTCATTTTGGTGATGAAATTAACCAGCAATTTAGACATACAGACATAGATCAAATACAAATAGGGCTAATAAACTTCCCCTATAATATGTTTTACATGAGCTTTGGGATTCAAAATGATTTGCCCTTAGATAATGAGCAGAATTTTGTTGATGGCGCTTATATTTCTGTCATACCCAACGAACTGATACAAGTTGTTTTAACAACAAATTCAACAGCAATCAGAAAAAAATTATCTTCTGATTGGGTGACCATACGTGATAAATATTATTTTCTGTCTTTATCATTAAAAGAGCCAAGTCAAAACATTTTAGATGTTTTAGAAGAGTCACTTGAAAGCGATTTGGAAAGAAGCAAACTCTCGCTAGAGAAAGCGCAAGAAACAATTAATATCGATGGAGTTAAAATAAAAAGTAGAAGACGAGAGAACATTAAAGTTGAAGATGCCGAATTACTTGAAGGTTTCCCTGTTTTTAGAGAATCACTAAGGCTAATCATTAACGGACTTTGTTATCTATCAGCTTATCCAGATGACATTGATTTGCGTTGGCCTGATGACACACCAAAATCAATGCTCGACAAAATAAATTCAGCAACCAAGGCAAAAGAAGTTCAACGCACAACGTCAAAGCTAACTTCTATGGGCTACACAAAGATTAACTACTGCGGCAAATCATTTGAAAAAAAATCACCCTCAACTTTAGGTGTAAATAATGAACTACGCACACACTGGCGACGAGGCCACTGGAGAAACCAATCTCATGGAATTAACATGTCGCAAAGAAAAATTATATGGATAATGCCAGTTATGGTTAAAAAAGAAAAACCAAATTCAACTGAAGAAAGCGGTCATATTTATCTCATGTAAAGCGCATCATTCACTATTAATCAATGAAAGCGTCATCGTAGTTCACAAACTTACCGCTTATTTCAAAGCTAAACTAATATTGGAAATTTTATTCATGAGCAACGATAATGTTATATCTTTTTCTGATTATTTAAAAAAGAAAGAAATTAAAATACATATAGATGAACAGTATTTTGATGCTCTTAGCGAAGATATAAAAAATAGACCTGAATTGATTGCGTGGTTCAATTTTCAAAATTTTTTTAATAAACATAAGCTGTTTTTACACAATCTTTACTCATTAAACCGCCAAAATAGGAATCCAAATTCCGGATATTTTGTGTCATTTAGTGCGGAAGAATTTATTCTAAATAAAAATAAGATAGTTGAAGCAAATGAGTGGCTTGAACGCCAAACTATTTTAATAGATGCAAAAAACGCTACATTTAAAGAAATGGCAAAGCAGCTTTATGGTACGTCTCCAAAGAATATAATGGAAGCCTGGAATATGTTCCAAGATACTTTATTAAAATCGAATAATGTTATTGTTATTTCAAATATATCTCAATCTAAAATTCCCTCAGGAAAATCAGATTATGTAAGATATTTAATAAAAATTAACGATAACGCTCGTATTAAAGGAGTCAATTCTAAGTCAGATATATTATTTATCGATTCAGCTTCTTTTCTAGAACGTTCTTGGGATAGCATAGGCCCCTATATTAACGTATGTATTTAACTCGTAAGATCGGTAGAGGTGATAGTCGAAACCTATAGCTTGTAGGATGGGTAGAGCAACGCGACTTGTAAAGCACGAAGTGAAACTCATCATATAGGTGATTATTTATGATGGGTTTCGGCTAGCCTAATAAAACCTATTTTTAAGGGTAAGATGATGTCGATACAATCAGTCAGTTTTCAAGAATGTAGTAATCAGTTCTCAAAAATTTTTGAGCGGGTTTTAAAAAATCACGAGGTCATTTCAGTTCGTAAAGAATCTGAACAGGAAGTTGTTATATTAGGCGCGAAAGAATACAGCAGTTTAATAGAAACTTTGTATCTTTTGAGTAACCCTGTTAATGCCAATCGCTTGCGTGAAGGTATTTCCCAACATCAACAGGGACGGGTAAGGGAAATAGATGTTAAGACTTACTTGGACTGAAAACGCTTTGGAAGACCTGGATTGGTGGCAACAGCATGATGCCAACAATTATTCTACTGAAAACATTTAAGATACCTGAGAAACCCATGAGCTTTTATCAAGAACCGACTCACTATGAAAAAACCATAATCTCCGATTTACAAGGAGCATGGGAAGTACTAAAGGATGAGGTCATCAAAGAACAGGACAGTAAAGACTGTTCTCAGTTGTTGTTCCATATTAACGAAGCAATGAGTTGGGAAAGTGTGAGGAATCTAAAGCACATGAAAAATACCTTTATACTCGTCCAGAGTATTGCCCAACAAATAAATGCGTCTGATGAAATAATCGAGCTAATAGAAGACGTAAGAGATGTTTTATATGAAGTTTTAAATGAAATACAGCACGGAAAAATATTATAACTAATGGTTTATCACGGCAAGCCGGACAGCTTTCACCTTTCACTCTTTACCTTGAACATTAATGCTAAATTTTAAAAATATAGCCCTGCGCCGTGGTGCGCGGGTGCTGTTTGCCAACTCTTCTTTTACCATTCACAAAGGCCAAAAAGTTGGTTTTACCGGCGCGAATGGTGCGGGTAAATCCAGTTTATTTGCGCTGGTCAAAAAAGAACTGCATTTGGATGAAGGCGATTTTTCCATGCCGCCCAATCTGGAAATCGCGCATGTTGCCCAAGAAACGCCTGCCGTCACCAGCTCTGCCATTGATTATGTTATTGATGGTGATCAGGAATTAAGGCGGTTGGAAGCCAGGTTAAAACTGGCTGAAGAATCTGACAACGGCTTAAAACAGGCCGAATTGCACGCCGCTTTAGATACTATTGGCGGTTATACGGCTCAAGCCAGAGCGTCCCGCTTAATGAACGGTTTGGGTTTTACCGCAGATCAGGAACACAATGCCGTCAACTCGTTTTCCGGCGGTTGGCGTATGCGCCTTAATCTGGCACAAGCGTTGATGTGCCGTTCCGATGTGTTGTTGCTGGATGAACCGACCAACCATCTTGATCTGGATGCCGTTATCTGGCTGCAAGATTGGCTGTGCAAATATCCCGGCACCTTGTTGTTGATTTCTCACGATCGTGACTTTCTTGATACCATCACCGATCACATCGTGCATATTGAGCAGGGTAAAGCCGAAATATATACCGGAAACTATTCAGCCTTTGAAAAAATGCGTGCCGAAAAGTTGGCACAACAACAATCCGCTTTCCAGAAACAACAACGCGAAATTGCCCATATCCAGAGTTTTGTTGATCGCTTTAAAGCCCAAGCGACCAAAGCGCGGCAAGCACAAAGCCGTATTAAAGCACTGGAACGCATGGAACTGATTGCGATGGCGCATGTGGATTCACCGTTTGATTTTAGTTTTGCCAAGCCGGGAAAAATGCCTAATCCTTTATTAACGCTGGATAAAGTCGATATAGGCTATGGTGATACCTGTGTGATCAAGCAGGCAGGCATATCCATTTCACCGGGTGATCGTATTGGGCTTTTGGGGCCTAACGGTGCCGGTAAATCCAGTTTTATTAAAGTGTTGGCGGGCGATATGTTGCCGTTGTCCGGCAACCGCCACGAAGCGGAATCTTTAAAGATCGGTTATTTTGCGCAGCATCAACTGGAGCAATTGCAGCTTGATGAAAGCCCTTTATGGCATTTGCAAAAACTGGATAAACAGGCCACTGAAAAAGAGTTACGCAACTTTCTGGGGGGCTTTGACTTCCAGGGTGATAAGGTGTTGCAAGCGGTAAAACCTTTTTCCGGTGGTGAAAAAGCGCGGTTGGTTTTGGCATTGCTGGTTTATCAAAATCCCAACCTGTTGTTGCTGGATGAACCAACCAATCATTTGGATCTGGAAATGCGCCATGCCTTGAGTGTGGCGTTACAAGGCTACCAAGGCGCGATGGTGGTGGTGTCACATGACAGGCATTTATTGCGCTCCGTGACAGATCAGTTATTATTAGTCGCGGGCGGTAAAGTACAACCCTTTGATGGCGATCTTGATGATTACCGGATTTGGTTAACCGAACAGAAAAAAGGCGATGAAAAAACCGTGGCAGAGGCCGCGCCTACCGTATCGCGTAAAGACCAAAGAAAGCTGGATGCAGATCGCAGGCAAAAACATAAGCCGCTGTTTGATGCGCTAAAAAAAGCGGAAATGGCTGTTGAAAAATATCATAATGAACAGCGCCAGTTGGAACACCAATTGGCAGATCCCGATATTTATGCCGAATCGGAAAAAGCCCGCTTAAAGCAATTGTTGGACAAAAAAGTGCAAGTCGATAAGGCGCTGGATGAGGCAGAAACGGCGTGGATGGAAGCAGAAGAAAAGATTGAAAATGCGGCGTGATGAATAAAAAATTCATAGTAGAGTCACTTGAAAGAACGCCACCGATTAAAACTATTTATAACCGGTAAATCGGTGACAACACACTTTGAACCTTGTATCTTTAACATATTGAGGTAGAGTTAATGTTTGACATTATAAAGCTGGTATTTGATATTTGCCTTTTTAAAAAGGGGCCGCAGGATTTACCGTATTCTAAATGGCTGCTACAGCTATTGTTGGTTGTTTATGTCAGTATTCGGGTATTAATGTTAAGCATCCATTTCGCTTGGCTTAATGTGCTATTGCAGGTTATTGTCGAAGTTGTTTTGGTGGCCGGAT
The DNA here is from genome assembly GCA_903873045.1 of uncultured Methylococcaceae bacterium. Classification (GTDB taxonomy): domain Bacteria; phylum Pseudomonadota; class Gammaproteobacteria; order Methylococcales; family Methylomonadaceae; genus Methylobacter_C. Next base: position 12,122 of record CAIQND010000555.1, read on the forward strand.
TTATCTGGATGATGTTGTCTGTGGCTCGAAAGCAGGGGCGGTTCTACCAAGTGGTCTGCGCCTTATTGGGAACGGATGCGCTGATCAGTTTTTTTGCCCTGCCTGGAATTGCCACAATGGAGATAGGGCAAGGCGGCTTATTGGTGTTTTTGGTTATGCTGGTGTTAATCGGTTGGCATTGGGCGGTTACCGGGCATATTATTAGCAATGCGCTGGAGAAACCCCTAAGCTTTGGTTTGGGTCTGGCGTTTTTATATTTACTGGGGTCGTATCAGGTGATGGCTTTATTATTTCCTGACGTTGTCGGTGTTAAATAAGGGGGAGAGTATGGAAAACTACAAACATATATTATTGGCAGTGGATTTTTACGAACATTGTGAAGCTGTTGCAAGCAGGGCGAATGATTTAGCGGTTAAATATCAGGCAAAGCTGGGTATTATTCATGTAGTGGATAGTTTGCCGATTACAGATGCCGGTTATGGTGCGGATATTCCATTCAATCTGGATTTAACAACCGAGTTGATGGCAGGGGCAAAAAAGAGACTGTCTAAACTGGCTGAAAAGATGGGAGTCCCTGAAGATCGGCAATGGTTGGAAATGGGTAGCCCCAAGTCGGAGATAATAAGGGTTGCAGAAGAAAACAAGGTCGATTTAATTGTCATCGGCTCACATGGCCGACATGGCTTGGCTTTGTTATTGGGATCGACAGCCAACGGGGTATTGCATCATGCGACTTGTGATGTGTTGGCAGTGCGTTTGCAGGATGATTGATTGCTCGATTGTACATTATTAAGGTAGATAAATGATTGGATATATTGAAAGTTATGAGCCCGATAACCAAATCGGGGTAATAAAAAGCGAGGAAAAATCTTACACGTTTCATTTGGATGATTGGGTCGCGCAAGTGCCACCCGACGTGGGTGATGACGTAAACTTTGACATAGAAGGAACCATTGCCCGCAACATTAATTTGGTAGGCGCTTATTTGACTCCGCCCAAGGCGGTTAAATATAAGTATGTCGCTGCGGCGTTGGCTTTATTTCTGGGTTTTACAGGGCTGCACCGATTTTATCTGGGGTTTTATTGGCTTGGCATTGCTCAACTGGCGCTCACAGCCGCAACGGTTGGTTATGGAGCTCTGTGGGGTTTTGTAGAGGCTGTTTTGCTTTTTGCAGGTCATATCAATAAAGATGCTAAAGGTCGTCCATTAAAATAATGGTGTTTAAAAATACCCTAGGTAAAAACAGAAATCATAAAAAAAGGCCGCTTGTCAAATAACAAACGACCTTTTTTGAAACCGAATGATTAATGCCTATTTGGGATAAACATTAACGGCAGTTAAGCCTTTTGGTCCAGATTCAATGTCAAAAGTCACGGTTTGGCCTTCAGCCAACGTTTTAAAACCATCGCCCTGAATGACAGAATGATGAACGAAAACATCTTCACCACCATCA
>CAIQND010000556.1 GCA_903873045.1 uncultured Methylococcaceae bacterium
ACGTCCGGAAGCGACCTGCTTGATTGCCGAGCGCATGGAATCGCCATTGGGCAAGGGCGTAAAGCGCTCTGAAAGCTCGCCGCCTTCACCGGTATTGGATTTGCCGCCGATGCGGTTCATGGCAATCGCCAGGGTAGTATGGGCTTCGTAAGAAATCGATCCAAACGACATCGCGCCGGTCGCAAAACGTTTGAGGATCTTCGTAACCGACTCGACTTCTTCCAGCGGCACCGGATTGGGCTCTTCCTTAAAAGTCATTAAGCCACGCAAAGTCAGTAACGCCTCGTTTTGCTCATCGATTAAACGACAAAAATCCGCATAACCTTCCGCACTGTTGGTGCGTGTGGCATGTTGCAAGGTACTGATGGTGGCCGGTGTCCAGGTATGCGCTTCTCCGCGTATGCGATAAGCATATTCCCCACCAATATCCAGCGCATTTTTATACAACGGCGCATGACCAAACGCCAGTCGGTGACGGCGTAGGGTTTCTTCGCTAATTTCAGGCAGACCGGCCCCTTCAATAGTGCTGGTGGTGCCGGTAAAATAACGATCCAAAAACGGTTCTGACAACCCGATGGCGTTAAAAATTTGTGCACCGCAATAAGACTGATAAGTCGAAATGCCCATTTTTGACATTACTTTTAACAAGCCCTTGGAAACCGCTTTGACGTACCGCTTATGCGCTTCGTACTCCGTCAGGTCGGGTATATCGTGGCAAAGCACGGAAAGCGTATCCAGCGCCAGATAAGGATTGACCGCTTCCGCGCCATACGCTGCCAACAAGGCAAAATGATGAACTTCTCGCGCTTCGCCCGTTTCGACAACCAATCCCACTTTGGTACGCAAACCTTCGCTGGTGAGATAGTGATGTATCGTAGAGGTTGCCAACAAGGCGGGAATGGCAACATGAGCCGCATCCAAATCACGATCAGACAGCGCCAAGATATTATTGCCTTCTTCGACTGCATTTTTTACTGCCAGACACAGCTTATCGAGAGCGCCTTCCATACCGCTTGCACCTAAATCGGAAGGATAGCAAAGCGTAAAGGTTTTCGTCTTAAACGCGCCAGCCGAACGGGCTTCAATGCGACGAATTTTTTCCAAATCCTGATTGGTTAAAATAGGCTGCTCAACTTCCAGGCGCTTATGCGTTCCACCCTCATCCAACCCTAACAAGTTGGGGCGTGGACCAATGAGCGACACCAGAGACATCACCAATTCTTCACGAATCGGATCGATGGCCGGATTGGTGACTTGGGCAAAGCCTTGCTTAAAATAATCGTACAACAAACGCGGACGTTGCGACAGCACCGCCAACGCCGCATCAATCCCCATTGAACCGATGGCTTCCTGACCTGTTTGCGCCATCGGTTTTAAGATAAATTCAATATCTTCACGGGTATAACCAAACGCTTGTTGCCGATCTAAAAGCGTAGCCGCATCCGGTGCCATCGCTGAAATTTCAGGCGGTAATTTGGAGACTAAAATACGGGTTTTATCCAGCCATTCAGAATACGGCAAGCGAGACGACAACTCCGCCTTTAATTCCGCGTCATCAATAATGCGGCCTTGCACGGTATCAATCATCAGCATTTTGCCCGGTTGCAAACGCCACTTTTTGATAATTTTATGCTGAGGTATATCCAGCACCCCCATTTCTGATGCCATAATGACAAAATCGTCATCCGTAACCAGGTAACGCGCGGGACGCAGACCGTTTCTATCCAAGGTCGCGCCAATCTGACGACCATCCGTAAAGGCAATCGCCGCCGGTCCGTCCCAAGGCTCCATGAGCGCCGCGTTATACTCATAAAACGCCCGCAATTTTTCATCCATTAAAACATTGCCCGTCCAGGCTTCCGGAATAAGCAACATCATGGCGTGAGCGAGTGTATAACCACCGGCCACCAATAATTCAACCGCATTATCAAAACAGGCAGAATCCGATTGTCCTTCGGCAATTAACGGCCACAGCTTATGAACATCCTCACCCAATACTTTGGACGCGATGGAATGACGACGTGCCGCCATGCCGTTCATATTGCCCCGCAAAGTATTGATTTCGCCATTATGGGCAATCATGCGGAAAGGGTGAGCACGATCCCAAGTCGGGAAGGTATTGGTGGAAAAACGCTGATGCACCAGTGCCAGCGCACTGACGATACGTTCATCATTCAGATCCGGATAAAACGGACCCACCTGGTTTGCCAGCAACATGCCTTTGTAAACCAAAGTACGCGTCGATAACGAAGGTACATAAAAACAGTGGCCATGAGTTAAATTTGAATCACGAACGGCGTTTTCGACTTGTTTGCGAATGACAAACAATTTGCGCTCAAAAGCATCCTGATCGGGGCAATCCAAACCACGCCCGATAAAAATTTGCCTGATAAAGGGTTCAACCAGCTTTGCCGATTCACCCAGGTCATGATTATTAACCGGCACATCACGCCAACCCAACAGCAGCGCTTTTTCTTGTGCAATGATTTCAGCAAACAGGGTTTCGCAACGTGTCCGGTCAGAGGCATCGCGTGGCAAAAACACCATGCCTACCGCATAGTCGCCATCAGTCGGCAGTGACAACCCTTGTTTTTCACACTCGGCACGTAAAAAAGCATCGGGCATTTGAATCAAGATTCCCGCACCATCACCCGCATAAGGATCGGCACCGACTGCGCCACGGTGGGTCAGGTTGGTAAGTAAGTCCAAACCCTGCTTTACAATCGCATGACTTTTGTGACCTTTAATATGAACAATAAAACCGACCCCGCACGCATCATGTTCATGGCGTGGATCGTATAAACCTTGTCTGGCTGGTAACGTACTTTGACTCATGATCACCTCTAAAAGAATATTACAAAAGGGTTGCTATGTCCCTTTACAAACCCTCGTCCTGCACTCGTGCCAAGGCTTCCACCAGAAGACGCAAACGGGCAAAACCGCTAAATTATACGGATGACATACAAGCCTGTCAGGTAATGTTTTACAACACTTATTAAACAATCGCAAGCATTCAAAAAACCGTTATACGTTGATTTAATCAGAAAACAGGCAATGACTATAAAATTTAACAATGGATGCCGTGTAAATTTAACAGCAAACCGGTAATTAGCTACACCTAATTGAGGTATTTTTTCTTAATCGTTTAATAAGTATGGTATCTTTCCGTGTATGTTGGATGCTTGAATTTATGGTCTATTAATTATGAAAGAAAAATATGATGTGGTAATTGTAGGCGGTGGCATGGTTGGAGCCGCCGTTGCTTGTAGTCTGGGTAGCAGTTTATTAAAAGTTGCGATTATAGAAAACTCGCCACCTGCGCCTTATGCACCTGATCAACCGCATGATATGCGGGTTTCTGCGCTGAGTATTGCGTCTAAAAATATCCTTGAAACCGTAGGTGCTTGGGAGGGTGTCGTCAATCGACGCTTTTGCCCTTTCCGAAGGATGCGTGTTTGGGAAACCGCAGGTGATACTGAATTTTGCAGTGATGATATTAATTATCCTGAATTAGGTTACATCGTAGAAAATCGAGTGACTCAATTGGCGTTATTGGAGCGCCTGCAGGCATTTGATAATATTGAA
>CAIQND010000557.1 GCA_903873045.1 uncultured Methylococcaceae bacterium
TAATATTGACTGAGAATAGATGATAAAACATGGATTGTTAGTTCCAATGCAGGATACTCAGAAAAATGGATTATAAAAAAGCCTTTATTATCAATAAGTAAAAAATACTAAAAATTCTTATGGGGTGCGGAATGTCGGCTATAGGGTTAAGCTGTCGCTAACCCGACCGTGAAGGATGTTGCAAAAAGTGTAAGTCGAAGAATGAAGGATGCCTACTAAAAACGATAAACAAAAAAAAGCCGATGCAAAACATCGGCTTTTTAATTTAATCGTCGGCTTGGATTACAAACTGTTTACAGCATTCAATTCTTGAAAAGCTTGCTCTAAACGAGTAACCATACCTTCTTCACCGGCACGTTGCCAAACGCGTGGGTCGTAGTATTTTTTGTTAGGTTTATCGTCACCATCCGGGTTACCGATTTGACCTTGTAAATAAGCTTCATTTTTCTTGTAAAAATTCATAATACCTTCCCATGTTGCCCATTGGGTATCGGTATCAATGTTCATTTTTACAACACCGTAGCTAATTGATTCTTTGATTTCTGCAGCAGAAGAGCCTGAACCGCCGTGAAAAACAAAGTTTAATGTATTTGCAGGTATACCGTATTTTTCAGACACATATTTTTGTGAATTGTCTAAAATCGCCGGTGTTAATTTAACGTTACCAGGCTTATAAACGCCGTGTACGTTACCAAATGAAGCTGCAATAGTGAAACGATGACTGATTTTGCTTAATTCTTCATAAGCATAAGCAACATCTTCGGGCTGTGTATAAAGTAATGAATGATCCAAGTTGCTGTTATCAACGCCGTCTTCTTCACCGCCGGTAACACCCAGTTCGATTTCAAGTGTCATGCCCATTTTGGACATACGCGCTAAATAGTGACCGCAAATTTCGATATTTTCTTGCAGACTTTCTTCAGACAAATCCAACATGTGCGAGCTGAATAACGGCTTGCCTGTTGCAGCAAAATGTTTCTCGCCAGCATCCAACAATCCATCAATCCAAGGCAATAATTTCTTGGCTGCATGGTCGGTGTGTAAAATAACCGGTACGCCGTAAGCTTCTGCCATAAGGTGTACATGTTGAGCGCCTGAAATAGCACCTAAAACAGCAGTTTCCTGCCCTTCCAACTTAAGCCCTTTACCAGCAACAAATTGAGCGCCACCGTTAGAGAATTGAATCACTACCGGTGATTTTACTTTAGCCGCAGCTTCTAATACCGCATTGATTGAATCGGTATTGATAACGTTAACAGCCGGCATTGCAAATTTGTTTTCTTTACAAATTGCGAAGATTTTTTGAACATCTTCACCGGTTACAACACCGGGTTTAACTACATCTAAAATTTTTTGTGACATTTGTAAATCCTGTTTCAGTCGATTACGTAGACGCTTGTAAAGTCGAAGCCATTCGGATGTCAGTCAAGAAAACAATCTTCTTCCGAATGGCCTGGAATTTTTTTAACCTTCGAGGCTAGCCAAACGCGCCGCCAGAAGTTCTTCAAGTGCTTCCAACGCTTTCGCGAAACCACTGATGCCTTCAGCCAGCTTATCGTTAGCCATACGGTTTTCAGCATGCATGGCTTCAAAAGTCGCTTTATCGATAGATAATTTTTCAATTGACAAATTAGCTGCGTTTTCTGGATCCAGCTTACGTGGCAATTCACCTTCGGTAGCTTGCAATTCAGCCAATAAAGAAGGAGCAATAGTTAATAAATCACTACCGGCCAATTCAGTAATTTCGCCTACGTTACGGAAGCTGGCACCCATTACTTCGGTTTTGTAACCAAATTTTTTGTAATAGTTGTAAATTTCAGTCACTGAAACTACACCTGGATCTTCTGCGGGTTCATATGAATCACGGCCGGTATCTTTCTTGTACCAATCAAGAATACGTCCAACAAAAGGAGAGATCAGGGTAATGCCGTTTTCAGCACAAGCAATTGCTTGGTGAAGACCGAACAATAAAGTCAGGTTACAGTGAATACCTTCTTTTTCAAGAACCGCAGCTGCTTGAATACCTTCCCAAGTTGCAGCAATTTTGATTAATACGCGTTCACGAGTCACACCAGCCGCTTCGTATTGCGCAATCAACTCACGACCTTTTGCAATGGTAGCATCAGTATCAAAAGAAAGGCGTGCATCAACTTCTGTTGAAACGCGACCTGGAATGATTTCAAGAATCTTAAGACCAAAAGACACAGCAAGACGATCAAAAGCAAGGGAAACCACTTCCGCCGCTGAAGCCGCTTGTCCTAAACTGGCTCTGGCCGCTTTCAGCGTGTCATCAACAATACCTTGGTATTGTGGCATTTGTGCCGCTGCGGTAATTAAAGACGGATTAGTCGTTGCATCACGAGGTTTGAAAGTTTCAATAGCTTGGATGTCGCCGGTATCAGCAACAACAACAGTGACTTCTTTGAGTTGTTCTAGTAAATTTTTTCCCATAAGAGGTGCCTTTATATATAATTAAAAAATTTGAATATTCGCGCGTCATCATTAAATAGTGCGGCGAATGCATGAATTTAGAAGCTGACAGAAACATAGCCGACCCAAGCTAAACCTGTCCCCATAAAGGGAGAAACAGAATAATCAGTCCGTGTTATCAGAAACACGGCAACTGAGTTCTGTTTCTCAGAGATTTATTAACCTTGGTGACGCATGTACTTTTCAACACCCGTTTCAGTGACAACGGGTTTTTGTTTTTCAACCAAAGCTTGTCTTACCATGTATTTGGCAACCCGACTAATCTGTGGCAGATCGGCCTGGTCTTTTAGATACTTGGCGACTCCGGTTGGCCCTACCTGTTGCTTAACCTGCTTGGCGGATAAAGCCGCTAAAGCGGTTTGTTTTGCCAAGTACTTGGCAACTCTGCTAGGTTGTGGCAAGCTTTCCTGACGTTGCAAATACTTGGCAACTCCAGATACCTCTACTTCAGCATGCTTTACTTGCAACGCAGATAAAGCGCTTTGTTTTGCCAAATATTTAGCAACTTTGCTAGGTTGCGGCAAGCTAGCCTGGTGTTTAAGGTATTTTTCTACACCACTCAGACCTGGAACTTCTTTCTTATTTTTTAGATATTTTTCAACGCCGGTTACTTCAAGCTCACCCGATGACTGCTTTTTCTGTTTTTCAGCGATAGACTGTCTTAGTAAATATTTGGATACACCACTGGTCGGAAACTGACTGCGGCTTTCCAAATATCTGGCAACGCCACTGACTAATGTGGCTGGTTCCAGACTTTCTTGTTCTTGCGCCGTTCTGGCTGCTAAATGATCCAAATACTTGGCAACCCCTGAAAGTCCACTCGCATCTCTTGTGTAAACAGGATAATCCGTCTTAACTTCTTCAACTTCCTCAATTTTGGGTCGCTTCATGAAAAAGAACAGTCCGGCAACAGCCGGAAAAAACAAACCATTCAAGTTATTTTGGCTCATTGTTTACCCCCGGTCGCGCATGTACTTTTCAACTCCAGTTGCTGCTTTCGCTGACGTTGTTTTTTGTGACACCGCCTGCTTTGCCATGTACTTGGCAACACCGGTTACTGATGCGGATTTAACGCGCGTTTCCAGATACCTTGAAACGCCAGTACCTGATACTCTATTCAAGTATTTAGCTACACCCGTAGTGAGCGCATAAGAGGCTTTAACAGGTTGTTGAGTTGACGTTTTTTTCTGTTCAGTAGTAGTCGTGCTGCGTATTTTGAAGAAATAAAACCCAGCCAAGGCAAGAACAATCAAACCAATCAAATAGCTCGTAAAAGACGACTCTTGAGTGCTTTCAGCAGCTTCCGTAGCGCTTACGCTTTCATTTGAAACTGAAACTGAAGCTGAAACAGCTTCTTTTTTTGATGCAGATGCCTTAACAGACTCGATGTGCTTGTAATTAGGATCTTGATACAACACTTCTGGCTGGAAGTCAGCAGCAGGATACTTTGAATCATGAGCACTTTCAACTGATGAACTGGCAGCAGCCGCTTTTGGTGCTGCTGTAGCAGCTTTTGGTGCTGCAGCAGCAGATTTAGTTGCCGTTGTTTTTGAACTATTCTTGGCGATATAGTCACTATCTTGGTAAAGCACTTCCGGCTGGAAGTCTGCGGCAGGATATTGTTGATCTGCACCTGCAACGGTACTTGCCAACAGCAATACCGCAAATGCACCACTGGTCAAATTATTCTTTTTCACGTTGTTCACCTAAAAGTCGGAAGAAGTGGATTAAGACCCCGGCTCGATAGAGTGCTATATGCATCTAAAGATTGAGGTCTCTCTCCAAATATAATGTGTATAACTACTCTATATTTCGTTTTAAAATTAAAGTACTGCTTCTACGTTCTTAACTACGTTTTCAACGGTGAAGCCAAACTCTTTGAAAAGCTGGCCCGCTGGAGCAGACTCGCCGAAACGGTCGAGACCTACAATTTTACCGTTGGTTCCTACGTACTTCCACCAACCATCAGTCACGCCGGCTTCTACAGCAACACGTTGCGTCACGGCAGAAGGCAATACTGATTCACGATAAGCGGCATCTTGAGCATCAAAGATGTTTGTTGACGGCATAGAAACAACACGAATTTTCTTACCGGCGGCGTTTAATTGCTCGGCGGCTTTCAGTGCCAATTCAACTTCCGAACCGGTAGCAATGATGATCGCTTCCGGTTGACCATCACAGTCACTCAGGATATAGCCACCGCGTGAAATGGCCTCAATTTGCTCTTGAGTACGTGGTACGTGAGGCAAATTCTGACGAGAAAAAACCAAAATAGAAGGGCCATGTTGACGTTCAAACGCGGCTTTCCAGGATACTGTCGTTTCAACGGCATCGCAAGGACGCCAAACTTGAATATTTGGAATCAAACGCAGTGTTGCGATTTGTTCAACCGGTTGATGAGTCGGACCATCTTCACCCAGACCGATAGAGTCATGAGTATAAACAAAGATAGAGCGAATCTTCATCAAAGAAGCCATACGCAACGCATTACGTGCATATTCCGAGAACATCAGGAAGGTCGCGCCAAAGGGAATTAACCCGCCATGCAGTGCGATACCATTCATGATTGCAGACATACCAAATTCACGTACACCATAATTGATGTAATTAGCATCCGGTTTATCAGCACGCATGGGTCTGTAGCCAGTCCATTCGGTCATATTGGAACAGCCCAAGTCAGCAGAACCACCAAAAATTTCAGGTAAAATCTTTGCAAAACCTTCAATGGCAGCCAGTGAAGATAGACGTGTAGCAGTTGTCTTGGCTTCAGCATTAACCGAACTTACAAAAGCATCGGCATCAACTTTCCAGTTACTTGGCAAGTCACCAATCATACGACGCTGATATTCAGCGGCTAATTCAGGGTGAGCGGCTTGATAGGCGGCGAATTTTTCATTCCATTCACTTTCAGCTTTTCTACCTTTTGCTTTAGCATCCCAACCTGCATAAACATCAGCAGGAATTACAAATGCTTCATGATCCCAGCCTAAAGCGGCCTTGGTCAGATTAATTTCGTCCTGACCTAATGCAGCACCGTGACAAGCATGACTTCCCGCTTTGTTCGGCGAACCAAAACCAATCGTTGTTTTGCAACAAATCATGGTAGGTTTATCGGTCATGGCTTTAGCCATTTCGATTGCTTTGCTTAGTGCGGCATGATCGTGGCCATCGACATCAGCGATTACATGCCAGCCATAAGCTTCAAAACGCATCGGCGTATTGTCGGTAAACCAGCCATCAACATGTCCGTCAATGGAAATGCCGTTGTCGTCCCAGAAAGCAATTAAATTACCTAATCCCAAGGTTCCAGCCAATGAACAGGCTTCGTGAGAAATACCTTCCATCAAACAACCATCACCTAAAAAGGTGTAGGTGTGATGATCAACAATTTTGTGTCCATCTCTGTTGAATTGAGCCGCCAGTGCCTTTTCAGCAATTGCCATGCCCACTGCATTAGTAATACCTTGACCTAAAGGACCGGTCGTTGTTTCTACGCCGGGTGCATAACCATATTCTGGATGACCGGGTGTTTTAGAATGAAGTTGACGAAAGTTCTTTAGTTCTTCGATAGGTAAGTCGTAGCCAGTCAAGTGCAATAATGAATAAATCAACATTGAACCGTGACCATTTGAAAGCACGAAACGATCCCGATTTGACCATTGTGGATTGGTCGGATTGTGGTGCATAAAATCGTTCCACAAAACCTCGGCGATATCCGCCATACCCATGGGGGCTCCTGGATGTCCAGAGTTTGCTTTTTGAACGGCATCCATGCTCAAAGCGCGTATGGCGTTCGCTAATTCTCGGCGCGAAGTCATATTATTCTCCTTTATTATTTTTATAGATTACGTGTAGTGACTTTTATCATTTGTACGATTTCGTCACGAAATGTTCTTTTGATGCCAATCAAATAACAATGATAGAACGAGTGGATAACCACTCGTTCTTCTGTCATTATTCTAAGTTAGCGTGCCTTTCTCGCATTATTTCTTCAGGAATTCCTTTTTCATGAATAATATGAGAAATAGTTGCTTCCAAAAATAACAAGGTAGATAGTTCAAAAACTGTTCCCATTGGCATGCCCAGAACCTTACCATACAGTTCATTCTTGCCAATTTGAAATACGCCATCTGCCAAATCGCCAATGGTTGAATCGCTTTTCGCAGAAATCAGTACTATTTTAGCACCTATTTTTTTTGCATTTTTGGTGAATGCTATTAATTGTTCAGTCTCTCCAGATCCGGAAATAATGATCAACAAGTCACCGCTTTTAATACTTGGCGTCACAATTTCGCCTACGACACTGACATCGTAACCGCCATGTACCAATCTCATCGCAAAAAAATTGCCAACAAGTTTGGATCGTCCAGCGCCTGCGATAAAAATGCGCTTTGCGTCGTCAAGTAACTGGGTCAACTTTGCATCATACGAATCATCTGTAGCTTCAAGAACACCTGAAATCTTTTCTATGATAAGTTGCTGATGCATAATTAAACCGCGTCAACCAATTCGCGAATTTCACGAGCTGCATCAGCAGGTGATGCAGCACCATAAATGGCCGCGCCAACTACAACAATGCTTGCACCAGCTCTAACAACGTCTTGTACTGTTGAAGCTTTGATACCGCCCGCTACTGAAATTCTTACAGGTAAGCCGAGTGCTGCGATGTCATTCAAATCAGCAAAAGGTGTGTGACCTGCTGCTTGAGCATCAAGACCTGTGTGAATACCCATGATTTGAGCACCGGCTTCACAAGTAGCTTTTGCACAAGCGACTTTGTCTTCAACATTAATCAAGTCGATTTGTGCTTCTGCACCATGCGCATTGGCTGCTTTGATAACGCCTTGGCAAGTTGCCAAACCTGATACACCAAGAACAGTAACGATATCAGCACCAGCTGCGTAGAAAGGAGTTGCTTCGTACTCGCCAGCATCCATTGTTTTAAGATCAACTAACAGTAATTTATCTGGAAATCTTTCTCTTAATTCTCTAACCAGATTGATGCCATTGTGTTTGATACAAGGAGTTCCAATTTCAAAAATGTCAACATAAGGTGCTACCAAGGTAGCAAGTCCTACTGTTGCGTCAAAATCCAGTGAATCTAATGCCATTTGAATTAATGCTTTTGCCATGATAAGTGCTCCGAAGGGTTATATTAATAATTATTTTTGGTTACATACTTGTTTTGCGGACATAACTGTAAATTAGAAAGGGTGCTGATGTCAATGGCAAATCATCAATGGTCATTATCTTGCGCACCCTCAACGGTATAAAGTAGTCTAAATTAGCCCTAAATACCAAGAGTGATTAATGAATTCACTCTTCTATCCGCGCTTTAAACGATGACTCTCCCGCATGAATTTACTGATAGAAACCTAATAACTACTTTACTTTATCAAGAAAGTTTCAGATATTTATTGCCGGTTTCAACAGCACACCAAACCAGGCTGCAAGCCCTTATAACTTAAACAAGTCATAAAAATTTTGAGTCGAAAGGTCGGCTATTTTATTGACTGATACGCCTCGTAATTCGGCAATCTGCTCTGCGACATAGCGCACATAAGTTGGATAATTGGGTCTGCCACGAAAAGGTACAGGCGCTAAATAGGGCGAATCCGTTTCTATAAGAAACCGATCGGCCGGTATTTTTTTTGCGACCTCTTTTATTACGGTGGCGTTATTGAATGTGACAATGCCGGAAAAGGATATATAA
>CAIQND010000558.1 GCA_903873045.1 uncultured Methylococcaceae bacterium
TCCCTACCGAAAACCCACGGGTTATCCATTTAGACGCGATAAATCGCGTCTCTACGGAGATTAATTTATGGTTGATAGGTATAAGGTGATTTCTGCGAAAGAACTTACCCATTAGACGAATCCAATCGCTTGCTTGATTGAGAAAATTCTACTTTTAATGGGTAAAATATTCTCCGGAAATCACCTAATTACCTAAAAAGTGTTCAAACGCGACTTAAAATTGGCATCCCGTGTATAAAAATTGGCTGGTATCGCCTGTTAAGTTATTTACCGCGCAATCAGAGTGGTTTTACTATAGCTTAACGGAGGCGGATTTAATCAATCATTATTTGCGCTAATTACTTAAGGCTGAACAGTTTAGGTTAAATCGTTCGCTGAGCGGAGTCGAAGCGGACAACTCGCTTCGACTCCGCTCAGTTTACGGTCTCCTTTGATGCTTAATCATTAAATTAACCTTATTGACGGTTAAGCCTTTTTGCTTGCCTTGTTTCAAGTTGGGAGCCATTATTGGCAACGTGCCAATGTTATAAAAGCTTGGGCTAATTTTTACAAATTGATATTTATCAACTATAAATCAACTTAACCCAAGGGTAAGGTTTTAGGTTAAATTTTAAGCGCTATTATTGATGTCGGTTTTTATTTTTGCATTATCACGTAGAATAAGCGGTTTAGAAATTAAAATAATTGGCTATCAACTTAACACGGGACAGACCTGTCAGGTTTTATAAACCTGACAGGTCTAACGTCGGTATTTTTGTCCTGACTAAAGTGGGTAGCCAAACAATTTAAGTGACTTATGCCGGTGTTTGATTTAACCGTGTTCATTTGCGCTTACTTTGTTGACAATCAATGCTTAACACAGAGAAAAATCACCCATGCCAACACTTACCTGGGTCGGGAAAGACAAGGTTGTAAACCATCATCATGACGTGCCTTTTAAGGTTTTGCAGCAGCAAAACCGTTTTAACGCACCAGACGATTCACCCGCCAATAGCACGGATAACCGGATTATTCATGGCGACAATCTGGAGGCGTTAAAAAGTCTGTTGCCCGAGTTTGAGGGTAAGGTTAATTGCATTTACATCGATCCGCCTTACAACACAGGTAATGAGGGCTGGCTTTATAATGATGCGGTAAACGATCCTAAAATCAGGAAATGGCTGGGTCAGGTGGTCGGCAAAGAGGGCGAGGATTTATCACGGCATGACAAATGGTTGTGCATGATGTATCCACGGTTGAAGTTGCTGCATCGCTTGTTGGCTAAGGATGGGGTTATTTTTATATCGATTGATGATAATGAACAGGCAAATTTAAGGTTAATTTGTGATGAGATTTTTGGTAGTGGAAATTTTGTAACAAATATTATTTGGCGGTCATCAGATTCTTCAAATAATGATTCCAAACAATTTTCAACTGATTATAACCATACTTTATTATACTCAAAGAAAATAGGCTGGAAATCAAACAGGTTAGAACGCATTGAAGAAAATAATGCCCATTATAAAAATCCAGATAGCGACCCAAATGGAGATTGGTTTTCAGGTAATGTCTCTTCACCAAATCCCAGGATTAATTTAACGTTTGATATTATTTCACCAAACGGAAACATTATAAAACCTCCTAAAAACGGTTGGCGATGGAGGAAAGAAAGAATTGATGAAATGATAGAGAGAAAAGAAATTATTTTTTCAGATGATCAAACAAGAATAGTTAAGAAAACTTACTTAAAAGATCAGTCTGGAATTATTCCTTCTAATATTTGGTGGGATATTGATGATACGGGGCACAATAGAAATGCAAAGTATGAATTGATAAAGATTTTTGATGAGTTCAAGACATCTGATATTTTTAAAACTCCAAAACCAACCAAGTTTATTGAGAAAGTCTTGAAAATAAGTTGTAGTAAAAACGCTATTATTCTCGACTCTTTCGCAGGCTCAGGCACAACCGCCCACGCCACCCTAAAACTTAACGCCCAAGACGGCGGCAATCGTCGCTTTATCCTGATTGAAATGGAAGACTACGCCGACACCATCACCGCAGAACGGGTACGTCGCGTGATGTCCGGTTATGGTGAAGGCAACAAACAAGTCCCCGGACTCGGTGGCAGCTTTGCTTACTACACTGTCGGCGAACCGATTTTTAACCCGGACGATACGCTTAACGAAGCCGTTGGTATTGATGTCATCCGCAACTATGTCGCTTACAGTGAAGGGATTCGGGGTGAAGACCAAACACCACAAGATAATGCCTACACGCCTTACCTGATGGGACTCAATACCGACACGGCTTGGATATTTTATTACGAACCCAAGCAAGTGACTTGTCTTGATCTGGATTTTCTTGGCTTATTAAAATTTGGTTTAGCCAAACCGGGAACCGCCATAATCTATGCCGACAAATGTTTACTGACTAAAGAGTTTATGACTAAATACGGCATTATTTTCAAGAAAATACCCCGCGATATAACCCGCTTTTAATTTCGGAGCACACACCATGCAAACCACAATTAACATTGATGACAGCCTGCTTGAACAAGCGGCCAAATTAGCCAATATTGACAATCAAAGCCAAGTGATTGAGTTGGCATTGAGTGAATTTATCCATCACCATCGCCAGTTTCCTAAAAAACACGACATACGTGATTTAGACGGTAAAGTCGGTATAGACCCTGATTACGACTATAAAAAAATGCGTATAGGTGAAGAATGAGCCGTTATCTGGTACGCGATGTTCAAGTTTTCATACCTTGATTTTATAGGTCATTGATAAACGTGTGTATAACTACCAATGCCTATTGATAGGTGTAGGCCGGAATAAGACTTTTCGAGCGCAAGCGAGAATAAGCGTTTCCGGCATCCGGTACGCGTGCGCCGGAAACGCAATCACGCGCTACGCTTGGGTGGCCTTGTTCCGGCCCACACCTTATATATATTTAATATGGGACAGACCTGACAGGTTTTATAAACCTGTCAGGTCTAACATCGGTATTTTTGTCCTGACTAAAGTGGGTAGTCTTTTATTGCATAGCGACAAAGATTTTGAGCGTATTGCTACGGTTGCCACCCCATTAAAACTGTATCTGGCCTAAAGCGCCGTGGAGTACAAACCCGGGTTTGTACTTTGTTTGTCATTAACCTGAAAAAGTTGTCTCAACATGGAATTAAAAGATTATCAACAGCGCGTCATCGATAATTTGGATGATTATTTAGCTCAACTGGTCGTTAATGCCAGCCCTGGCAACGCTTTTAAAGCGTATTGGGATGCAAAAGGCGTGACTGGTATGGAGGCTTATAAAAATAATGTGCCGGGTATTCCGCATGTCTGCGCCAAAGTACCGACTGCGGGCGGTAAAACCTTTATTGCGGTTAATGCCATTAAAGCCATTTTTGATGCACTGGCCGTTCATAACCCGGATCGTAGTAAATTGGTGGTTTGGTTGGTGCCGTCCCTGTCCATTCTGGAACAAACAGTCCGACATTTGGATAATGCAGAGCATCCTTACCGGCGACGGCTCAATCAGCTTTTTAGTAATCGCGTGGCTGTTTTTGAAAAGCGCGACCTGCTGATGGGCGCAGGCTTTTCGGCGGATACGGTGAGTGAGCAATTGTCTATTATCGTCATGAGCTTTGGCAGTTTAAAAGCCAAGAACAAGGAAGACCGTAAAATCTTTCAGGACAATGCTTATCTGGCCTCCTTTGCCGCTAATGAGGTGGATAAAAATGAATTATTGCTAACGGGCTATGATGCCACGGCGTTAATCAATGTGATTCGTGGCTTGGAGCCGATTGTCATTGTTGATGAAAGTCATAATGCCGAAACCGAACTTTCGGTGGAAATGCTGGTTAATCTCAATCCACATTTTATTTTTGACCTGACAGCAACCCCCAGAAATAACAGCAACATCATTAGCTATGTTGATGCGATGGCACTTAAAAAGCAGCACATGGTAAAACTGCCGGTGATTGTTTCAAATCAACCCAGCCGTAACGAAGCCATTGAAAGCGCTATTATCCTGCGGAAACGTCTGGAAGACATCGCCATTAAAGAAGAA
>CAIQND010000559.1 GCA_903873045.1 uncultured Methylococcaceae bacterium
ATTACCTCAGTCTATCGTTGGCAAGAACAATTAGAATCCGTCCAAGAACATTTGTTACTGATTAAAGCCCCTAAAAACAGCTATCAAGCCATTGAAACAAGCATTAAAAAGCACCACACTTACCAACTTCCTGAAATAATTGCCGTCCCTACTATTGAAAACGGCTTACCTGAATATCTGCATTGGATTGATTCATGCCATTCTTACAACTAATTTTTCTCTGCTTTATTGCCTTGCTTACGCAGTCGCCTGCTCTACTAGCCGACGAAACGCTCTTGCCACCCGACCAAGCCTTTAAAATTTCTGGCAAAGCCGTGTCGTCCGATCAGCTTGAAATTTCCTGGGATATTACCGACGGTTATTACCTTTATCGCAATAAAATGCAGTTCATCTCCAAAACTGAACCACCCCCTACCCTAACACCAGTTTTTCCGGAGGGTAAAATCAAACACGATGAAAATTTTGGCGATGTTGTCATTTACCGAAACAGCCTAAAAATACCGGTTTCTTTAGTCGCTTCAACCCCGGTCACTTCAATAAAACTATTAGTGCAATATCAGGGCTGCGCCGATAGGGGCATCTGTTATCCGCCACAGAAAAAAATATTCGACCTTACGCTGCCAGTGGCGGCACCGGTTAGCAAGGCCAATCCGCTTGAACTTCTGGTTAAAAAACTTCCCGGATTAAATTTCAATTCAACGACTGATGAATTATTACCTGCAGAACAAGCTTTCCAGTTTTTTGCGACGGTCAAAGATGCCAACACGCTGCACGTTAACTGGGAGATCGCCAAAGACTATTATCTTTATCGTGAAAAAATACAGTTTGAATTAACCAACGCAACCGGCAACCCGTTGGGGAGTTACACCATTCCCCAAGGTGAACCCAAGCACGACGAGGCATTTGGTCAAGTTGAGACTTTCCACAACGCACTCAGCTTTGATCTGCCCCTTATTCGCAGCAACAACTCAGCGCAATCAATTACCTTACAAGCCAATTTTCAGGGCTGCGCTGATCGTGGCGTTTGTTATCCGCCGATGACTAAAAAAATCGACCTGGAACTACCTGCCGCCCAAAACCTAACGCAGATAACCGAAGCTCAATCAGCGCCCGTTCTCTCCGAACAAGATCAGATTGTGCAATCCTTAAAGCATGACAGCCTGGCAATGACCTTGCTTAGCTTTTTTGGATTTGGACTGCTATTATCAATGACACCTTGTATTTTCCCGATGATTCCGATTTTATCGGGTATCATCGTCGGCCATGGCAACCGCATCACCACCGCCAGAGCATTTTTTCTGTCTTTAAGTTATGTGGTCGCTTCCGCTTTTACCTACACGGTGTTTGGCGTACTGGCCGCATTATTCGGCAGCAATTTGCAAACCACTTTTCAGCAACCCTGGATTGTTGGACTGTTTAGCGCCATTTTTGTACTCCTGTCATTATCCATGTTTGGCTTTTATGAGCTGGAACTACCCAACTCGCTAAAAACCAAACTGCATAACTCCAGCGAAAAACACCGTGATGGCTCACTCTGGGGCGCAGCCATCATGGGTGCTTTATCCTCATTGATTGTCGGCCCCTGTGTAGCCGCGCCACTGGCCGGCGCACTGATTTTTATCGGCCAAAGCGGTAATGCAGTCTTGGGAGGCAGTGCCTTGTTTGCCATGGGCATGGGCATGGGGGTTCCGCTGTTATTATTGGGCGCTTCTGCCGGTAAATTACTGCCCAAAGCAGGCACTTGGCTGTATTCAACCAAAGCTGTTTTCGGAGTCATTATGCTGGCTGTTGCCGTCTGGATGCTCAGCCGTATTTTACCGCCCTCCATCACGATTCTATTGTGGGCAATGCTGCTTATTCTTCCAGCCATTTATCTCAGTGCCATTGATCCGTTGCCTGACAACAGTTCCGGCTGGCGTAAATTGTGGAAAGGTTTGGGATTAATGATGCTCGCCTACGGCCTGTTATTATTGATAGGTTTTAGCATGGGTAACAATAATCCGTTAAAACCGCTGCAAGGAATCGGAGTAAGCACGGCTCAAGCGTCTGAACAGGGACTTGTTTTTGAACGGGTCGCCTCTTTAGCCGCTCTGAAAGCCAGAATTCAGCAAGCCAGCGCCAATCATCAACCGGTTATGCTGGATTTTTATGCCGACTGGTGCATATCATGTAAAGAAATGGAAGCTTATACCTTTACAGATCCCAAAGTGAAACAAGCACTTGCCGGTTTTGTATTATTGCAGGTCGATGTCACTCAAGATTCTGATGACGACAAAGCCTTGTTGGCAAAATTTAACCTTATCGGGCCGCCTGCCATTTTATTTTTTGATGCAAGCCAACTCGAAAAAATGGCTCACCGCGTAATCGGCTATCAAAATACCGAAACCTTTATCAACACTTTACAACGAGTAAAATCATGAAAATACCAGGACTGATCCTTATTGCAGCACTGCTTGCTTTGGGTGGCGGCATTTTGGCGCGGGGCTTTTTATCAGCAACAGAAGCAACCAAGCCAACGTCCTTACCTGATTTTTCCTTACCCGATGTAGCCGGTAATCAACACGCTATTTCAGAGTGGCAGGGAAAAATA
>CAIQND010000560.1 GCA_903873045.1 uncultured Methylococcaceae bacterium
AAATATTGCTGGGGGAGAGCAGTGCGGCATTAAGCGCGATGGGCGATTGTTTGAAAGGAATATTCATCGGTCAGTGATTGTTTTAAGTGTAGGTGGCAATTATACCATTATTAGCTGGCGTTTTCGGACAGCCTCCTAGGGGTATTAATATCGCTCCATGCGGCTAGGGCAGGAACAGCCATTGTCCCAACCCCATCCACTGATGAGGACAGTGAAAATAAAAACTTGCTTGGCAGGTCTGTTTTTATATTGGTTACAGTTGCTTCGCCAGTAGCTTTCGCACACCGTGGATAGGCTGACCCTGATAACGTTACACTGATATTACCGCGTATCAGCAGCGGATATTTCCCCTCAACTGCATAGCTGCCGTCTATTAATAGACTATCGCTCCAGGTAACTGAAAAGTTTCCGGCACCCGGATCTGGGATGGCCGGGTTTTCTATTTTATTAAACGTCACCCAGTGCCACCCTGGATCACCTGCCAACGCACCTATTACGTTGTAAGTACCTCCCCCAATTTTGGGTGTAACACATTTTTTTGTAGTCAGTGGCACCGGCATACTGTAATCCCTATCGCCGATGTCGTCGGTCGATGCTGCCAGCATTTTTATAATGCCGCCGCCTGCGAGGCCGCTGATTCCTCCATTACCGCCTTTTAAAATAATACCAATCCTGATGGCACGATAGGGTACCGGGCAGGAGAGCACTTCGACTACTGTTTGTATCTGTGTAGCAGTACAGTCAGATTCAATGCTGGTTAAAAAGGGCATCACCCATGCTGATCTGCCGAGCTTAGATAGACTTAGCAGAGCAGTACTGGATGGGATGGTAAACAGATTGGCAACACTGGCCGCTGAATAATTCCCCCGCGCATCATAAGCCCTAACCACTACGCTATGCGCCCCCGCCGGAACCCTAGATAAATTGATCGACGTAGTCGCACTGCGCCCCGCCTCATTGACGCCGCCATCAAGAAAGGCCGCATAGCCTATTACGCCGACCGCATCTGTTGAGGCAGTCACGGTGATAGTTACAGTTTCGTTAGCCAGCGCCTGGGTGATGGCCGGCGTGCCCGGCGCTGTCGGTGCAGTTTTATCAGGTGCCGGGTAAGTGCCGTTAAAGGGGGCGATAGGCATAATTTATTCCTTGGTTTTATTGACTGGTGGTTTTTTGACTGCATTGATAGCCTCATCAATGACGTCCTCATCAATGACCACCTCAACCATCAATAGGGGTTCCGCTTGCAATACGGCCAGCTCATCTGCCGTGAAGTGCCCGTCAGGATACGCCACCGGAATACGGGAATGGGCAATCCCACCCCGCCGGAAACCATCGTTCCTTGAGGTGATGATGATAGCCATCAGCCTAACGCCGGCACAATGATCAGCTCTACCGAGTTGTACCAGGGGTTGGTTGTACCGGTAATATTTTCCAGCCTAATCAACTGCCGGGCCGCCGCTTCATTGGTGGGGCCAACCAGCAAATGGGTCGGCGTAACATTTATGCTGCTGCCGTCCGGTTTGCGTTGCGTGCCCATGGCGACGCGTGCAGCCGCGTAAGCGGCGACATCAAGCGTAACCTTGCCCATATAAGCCAACTGGTGAAAGCCAAAGCCCACGTTATAGCGTGCATCTGCGCCGTACATGAATTGCCGCTTCAGAAATACATTGTCATCAGTCTCTCTGTCCAAATTGACAAACTTCACGTCTTGGCGCTTTTGCATGACCAAGGGCTTCATGTACGTGCGGGACAAGTCCATCAAAAACCACGGCGCCGCCGCACCGGCTGCAATATTGCTGTAAAGCGTTTCAGCACCGGCAGCATCATAACCAACATGATCGCTATCAAAAAAATATTGGCCGTCCAGGCCGATGGTCGCATTACCTAACAACAGTGATGACCAGATTAGTGTGTCGCCATGCTGCGCTGCGACCTCGCCCTGCATGGCAAAACGATTCCGATACAAGCCCAGTTGGTCATCTTCAATATCATTCCGGTCAACACCAATGGTGTGCTCCCAATTTTTATTGATCAACTGGTAATTGGTGGCTTCCAGGTTATGGATAACCCTATCGCCCACCCACTCGCGCATCCCCGGTAAATCCCGCATCCAACCGTAGTTTTCAATCTTTGCCGTAGACTGCACTTCCATCGCAACTAAAGGCCATTGCGGCTGGACCGACTCAATACCCTGTAAAAACGCAGCCTGAAAGCCTTGTCCCAGGGCACGTAAAACACCTTGTGTAATTTGCATGATGATCCTTAATTAATGAATTAAACGCCCAAACCGAGCAATACCCAAACACCAGCCGGTTCAACGGCAACAATTTTACCGGCACGAGAACGGGTAGATGTGCCGTTGGATTTAGCGACCGTTTGATCGTCAACAAGCCAGCAATCTGAGCCGACATCAGCCTGGGCAATCAAATCGGTTGCTGAATTTTTAAACAAGAAAGTCCCGCGACCGACACGCGCCTTAATTGCTCCAGAACTGCCAGTTGAGTTGTCTGCCGTATCTTCAAAGCGGCCAATGGCAACCAGTGAGAGTGCCGTTGTTGCGGGCGCTGCATAGCCGCCACTTAAAACAGCCAAGCCACCTTGTAGGCACTTAACGCTGGCTTTTACAGGGAACTCGCCAATATCGCCCACTCGTTGTTTGGTGTTTCTTTCTTCTACTAATGCGGTCATTTATTCGCTCCGGTGTTTAATCATTTGCGCATCGGTTAAGCCGAGCTGTGCCGCCACCGCTTTCTCATCAACAGAAAGTACGGCGGTGAGCGTTTCATCAGGCGCTTTGCCTTTAGTTTGCAGGCCGGCCAAAGCGGCAATCGGTGGTGCCGTGTCCAGATACGTTGCCAAGGACGCCAGGTCCGTTTTGCCCAAGGCTTCCGCCCAGGCCTTTTGTACCGGATTCAAACGCCCGTCTGCCAAGGCCGGAGCCAACAGCTTATTGATCGTGTCGGTATTGACAATAACCGCCAGCGCCGCCAATTCGGCCTGTAGGCTCGCCATCACCGTCACCGGCACAAATAGCGCGGGATCGGGAGCCTGTGCAGACAACGCCGTCATGGCTTCCGCTTGTTTAGCAATAAATGCAGCCAGTCCGGCGGTTGTCCCTTCCGGCGTGGAAATAACCGCCTTCAGCTTGTCCAGTTCCGCCAAAACTTCTCCCACCGTCGCCAGGGTGGGCAGGTTGAGCATATAACGCAACCGTTCCAATAATTCGTCTTGATCCATAATCGAGCCTTGTAGTGATACATCAAAGTGCGCCGCTGCCAGATCGGTCAGACCGTCCAGCGCGGGGTAATTTACGAGTGCTGCCATCAGCAAGCCGGTCACCTCACCGGTGCCTGGGTTGTAGCGCAGTACCGGAGAAATATAACGGTATTCTTTGGCTTCAATCGACGCCTGAGCCGCTGCCGTCCACTCCACATCGGTGGCATACAGCCCGTCATCCGGCCGCCAAGCCAAGGCCGAGAACCAACCCGCCGCTGGGGCTTGTTGGCCATTGGTTTTGCTGTACAGGGTTTGGTGGTCGTAATCAATCAGGTATTTATCCGCCTGCAAGGCCCCCGCACTCAATAAGGCCTCGGCACTGGCGGCATTCATCACCCACCCGGCCAAACCGGGCGGCCTGCCATCCCGCGCCTTAAACGTACCGGCGGGTAACAAGCGGATTTCAGAAGGCGCAGAACCGCCTAACTCAATCAGTTGGGCAGACAGGGCAACGGTGGATGGGGGGTTTTTATTTTTCATGGCCGTAGTGTAAGACAGCCGGGGGGATATTGGCTTAGGCGGGTATTCGTAACGCGGGTAGAGACCCGCTTTGAACCACGAATAAACACAAATAAACACAAATAGGCATGACAATGTAGCTTTTTATTCGCGTTGATTCGTGTCTATCCGTGGTTAAACCGGAACCACGAATAAACACAAATAAACACAAATAGGCATGACAATGTAGCTTTTTATTCGCGTTGATTCGTGTCTATTCGTGGTTAAACCGGAACCACGAATAGACACGAATAGACACAAATAAGCATGACAACTTAGCTTTTATTCGCGTTGATTCGTGTCTATTCGTGGTTAAAATAGCGGCTGCTTTATCGCGTCGGTATTGCAGACGCGATAAAGCGCGTCTCTACATTAGGCATAATAAAGCGCGTCGATGGCATTTAAAGCCCATTTAACGCAAATTTAACGGGGTAAAAATCAAAAAGCCTGATACTGATATACGTTGCGCTTATATCGTGGCTTAAAGTGCGGATTCTAAATAACTGCGGAGCATCGACAAGATTTCGCTTTCGTCGTTGGGGGAAATGCCCAAAAACGGCCTCGCCGGGATGTCGCCCCATAAATGCGGAAATTCGGCCTGGGTGCCGCCAAACTGCATCATGGCGGCGTATGGCATAGGGCTATAAATCATCACGGTGTCATTGCCCACCACTTTGCTGTTGATGGTCTCGCCCAGGGTGCCGCCGTCCGTTAACGTTATCCCGCTTCGGGAGGCCTTACGTTTTAAGGTCACCTCGCTGTTCGCCGCCCACGTCGCCCCATCCGGCCCCGTGGTGTTTGCAAACCGTTGTTGCGCGGATTCTTTCAGGGTTTCGCCAATCTCTTTCAGTGCCGGGCGCAGGTTGGCCGTATGGTTTTGCAACTGGCGCAACGCGGCCAGAATGGCTCGGTCATCGACCGCGACATTAATCATAAAGGTAAATAGTCTGGCTCATAATTCCCAACTTGTAATACACTCAATAAATTTATCAGCTGACTTACCCACCATGTCTGAACTTAAAATAGCTACCATTGCCGCCCGCGTTATTGCGGGGGTGCTCACTGCCTCTGTGCTTGGCATCGCCGCATATATCCCAGGCGCTGTACTTTGGCTTTCTGATTTTGCCAGCTCGCTTAAAACCCATCTGCTATCGACTTCTTCAATCCAAAGTTCGAACTTATATCTGTTAGTCTTAATGAGTGCCCAAACCTTGATAAATTGGATTATCTGGGCTATAAAACCAAAAGGCCCCAGCGTAACCGAGTACAACCAGGATACTTTTTTTGATCTTAATTGGCGTTGGTCATACATCAATAAAATACCTTGTAATCCACAGCCATTTTGCCCGTACTGCGACACCCGACTGGTTTGTTGCAATAGTGGTGGCTATAGCCGCTTTGATGAGCCTATAACCGTTATTCTTTATTGTTGCACCAGTCCGTTCTTTTCCAAAACTGCACCAGCTAAAACCAGTTTAAACAGTTTTGGTTTATCACGATGCCAGTTGATAAGCGTTTGCTCTGAAACCTCGCTTATCTTCACCAATTCGGCAAGGCTTTTCAGCCCTGCCGCTTTGCATTGTTGGCTTGGGGTCATTATTGCGTGCTTATTATTTTCATTGATACCAGTCTGCCTTCTTTTGTAAGGTTTTCTAAGGCTTTTACATAATCTTTTATTGCTATCTCTGCTACTTCAACTTTGCCGCTTTTGTATTCTATTCTTACGTTAAACATTTTCTTTCTCCGGTTGGTTTCTTGTTTCGTTGAGTTCTATTATACTTAAATAATTTTAGTTATCAATAAAATAATTAAAATAGTTTTAGTATTTTACCGGATGTTTAAAGCGCATAAGCTGTAAATCAGGGGTTTTCATCATTTATTGTTTGGTCTATACTTTGCAAAGCGGGTGAGGCGTGGAAAATCAGCATCCACGCAACGTGATCGGCAGTGACTGCCGAGGGACGGATGAAGGGGAGCTGGCCTTCCACCCGC
>CAIQND010000561.1 GCA_903873045.1 uncultured Methylococcaceae bacterium
AATAACCTGTCTTACGCATTAATGCTAAAAGAAGGTCGTGAAATTATAGTCGCGCAAATCACCGACTGTATAGATGCCCTTAAAAAACTGGCTCTTGAAAACGCTGATCAACCCATGCTGTCACGCACCCACGGCCAATCAGCGACACCGACCACCGTAGGTAAGGAATTTGCCAACGTTGCCGCACGTATGTTGCGTCAACAACAACAACTTCAATCGGTCGCCTTATTAGGTAAAATAAACGGCGCTGTGGGTAATTATAATGCGCATTGTGTCGCGTATCCTGATGTTGACTGGGCCGAATTTGCCAAAAACTTCGTCGAATCTTTAGGCTTGCAATTAAATCCGTACACCATCCAGATTGAACCGCACGATTACATTGCCGAATTTTTTCACGTCTTGTCACGCTTTAATACCATTCTGCTGGATTTTGATAGGGACATCTGGGCTTATATTTCCTTAGGCTATTTCAAACAAAAAACGATTGCCGGTGAAATTGGCTCATCGACCATGCCTCATAAAGTCAACCCGATTGATTTTGAAAACTCCGAAGGCAATTTAGGGTTAGCTAATGCCTTGTTTTCATTTTTGGCAGAAAAATTACCGGTATCAAGATGGCAGCGTGATTTAACCGATTCCACGGTATTAAGAAATATCGGCGTCGGTATCGCTCATACCAGTATCGCCATACAAGCCAGTTTAAAAGGTATTTCAAAATTAGAAATTAATGTAGACGCTATTGAGGCCGATCTTAATGCTAACTGGGAAGTGCTGGCAGAACCCATACAAACGGTAATGCGTCGTTATGGGATAGAAAAGCCCTACGAAAAATTGAAAGAACTCACCCGTGGTCAGCGTATTACGCCGGAACAGTTACAATTATTTATTGAAAAGCTGGAAATTCCGGCTGAGGCCAAAGCCATTTTACTAAACTTAACACCCCGTAATTACACGGGTTATGCAGAAAAACTGGCAAAAGAAATTTAGGCATCCTTGACATCAAGTTAAGACATTTCACCACGAAGACACGAAGTTCACGAAGATTTTTCTTCGTGAACTTCGTGAACTTCGTGAACTTCGTGAACTTCGTGTCTTCGTGGTGAATGAATATCTTTAAGACCCTTCGATTTGTCGGGTTACGCTGTCGTTAACCCGACCAACGTGACTCCACGCTCAATAACAACATAC
Organism: uncultured Methylococcaceae bacterium; assembly: GCA_903873045.1. Lineage (GTDB taxonomy): Bacteria > Pseudomonadota > Gammaproteobacteria > Methylococcales > Methylomonadaceae > Methylobacter_C. Next base: position 1,189 of record CAIQND010000561.1, read on the forward strand.
CACTTATGGCAAAAATTCTAATTATTGGCTGCGGCTCAATAGGCACGCAACTGGCGCATGTTCTTTCGGCTAAAGGCCACCAGGTAACCGGATTAAAACGAAACCCGCCATTAACAAATACCGGCAACGTTAATTACTTTACGGCGGATATCACATCAGTTGCAGAACTTAACGATTTACCCGGCGACTTTGATATTCTGTATTTTATTGTGTCCCCGGACGGACGTAATGAACAAAGTTATCGGGCTATTTACGAATCAGGATTGAATAATCTGCTCAACAAATTTTCGCAGGCAGGTTCTAATCCGCAGTGGATTTTTGTGTCGTCAACCAGCGTTTATGGACAATCGCAAGGCGAATGGGTAGACGAAAAATCCCTTGCGCAACCGGAAAACAGTACCAGCCAACTGATCAGGCAGGCAGAGCAAAAGCTGATGGATTTAGACGCTGATAATATCGTCGTCCGTTTTTCCGGCATTTATGGCCCGGGTCGTGAGTATCTTTTAAGAATGGCCATGCAGTCACCGGCCATACAGAAAACCCCCGCTTATTTTACTAACCGTATTCATCAGCAGGATTGTGTCGGTGTGTTGGCATTTTTACTGGAACAACGCTTGGCGGGCAAGGCTTTAGAGTCCTGCTATTTAGCCAGTGATGATGATCCTGCAACGATGTGGGACGTAATGACCTGGCTGACGGAGCAGTTACAATGCCCCCCCCCGACAGTTAAAAGTTTAGACAATGAAGCGGTTATGAATAAACGTTGCCACAATCAACGCTTAAAAGCCTTGGGTTATCAATTTCAGTATCCCGGCTTTAAAGACGGCTACCTTGAATTAATCAAATCTTGAACCACCAATATTAGGGCCGGATAGATTAAGGAACGTACATGAAACAACTTGACGATTTATATCCCCTCACCCCAGCCCTCTCCCGGTGGGAGAGGGAGTAAGATGCCTAAGTTATTTCATGCGCATTCCTAAGTCTCGTATGTCCAACCGTAATCGGGTTTCCCCGGTAACGCACTAAAAATAAACGTTTTGCATAGACCCTAAATCATGCGGCAACGTTATCGTAAAATCACCCTTCATGGCACTGGATACAGGCATCCTTGCTGGTATGACGGCGTTAACCAAAATTCCTTGCCCCGGCTTAAGTGGGCAGCCTAAAATTCAGCTATTATTACCTGTACCTTAATAAAGGCTGGCTGTTGCTTATGTTGATGTTGCAGCATTTAACATTGATATTTTTACTTTTTATGATAATGTTAGTGAATTATCTATAAACTATTTGCGACACAATCAAATGTTGCATAAATTATTGAAGTTGGACTTGATGATTACTATCGACTTAAAATCCCGAAGCTTTAGGCAAGCCCTATTTCTAATTTGCAGCTTAACCGGACTGCTGTTTTTTTCCGATACAATTTTGGCGCATGAGCGCTGGATTTTATCACCCGAACAAATTGATCATTGGAATTCCAGGCAGCGGCCGGATATTTTTTCTCAATTTTCATCCCTCAATCTGACCATGATTTCGGTGTTTTCAGTATTCATCATCGGATGGGTATGGCTGGGCTTTACCGGAGCTCGTGAGTTATTTCCGGATTTGCAGGCAAAATTAGCGTCGTATGGTGATCATGTTCCCCGTATTTTACGCGTTTGTCTTGCGTGGATTTTATTATCATCGGCTTTAGGTGCTGAACCACGCTTTGGGATATTGCCGTTTACCGCACCCACATTTTTAGCGCCGGATCTTGACCTAAGTCAGCTAGGCTCTGCGTGGGCTTGGTTACGTTGGGCTGAAGTTGTTTTAGGCCTGACTATTCTTTTTGGCATTTATGTACGATTATTTGCGTTTCTACTTATTATATTAAGTTGTTTGGGGGGGTATCTCTATGGCGAGTCCATACTTGCTTATGCGGGCGCTATAGTCGGAGCCAGTATATATTTGGTGCTGCAAGGTCCCGGCAGGCATTATTTGCCTTTGCCGACCCCAGTCTTATTTCATGGCATACAGGCTTGGCTTTCGGAACAGCCACGGCAGCGGGCGCAAGCCATTATGCGTATTTTGACAGGTACAACATTATTGTACCTTGGGGTGTTTTTTAAAGTGATGCAGCCCAATCTTTCGATTGGTATTATTACTCACTACCAACTACCCATTCTGTCAGTCAATCCAGAGGCTTTTACACTGGTGATGGCTCTGGTTGAGGTAAGCGCCGGGATTTTGATGATAGCGGGCGTTTTATTACGTCCTTTGTCACTGTTTTTAATATCGGCATTTTCTATATTTGCCTTGTTACTGCCGGAAACGCCGACAGAGCACATTCTTTTTTATGGGGTTGTTTTATCCTGTCTTATCAATTCTGCCGGCCATTTACGGCGGCCGATACCCAGAGACAAAGCCGCTCATATCGTAATTGTAGGGGGTGGACTTGCTGCCCTACAAACCGCTATCAAAATTGAAAGGCTTATTGGCGAATACTCCAACGTTAGGATTACGTTACTACATGAGCAGGCGAATTTTTTGTTTGCACCCTTTCTGCCAGAGGTGATTGGCGGTACCGTTCAGCCCGGCAATGTCGTCAATCCGTTTCGGCGTATTATTCAACAGACCAATGTGGTTGTGGGGCATTTGGAGTCTATTGATGAGGCCGCACAAAAAGTGATAGCAAAGCGAAAAAACAACGAGATTATCGAGCTACAGTACGATAGCTTAATCGTCGCACTTAATCAAAAATCGAACCTTTCAGGTATCTCCGGCATGATGGCTCATGCTTGTTCCATTGATTCAGTAGCAGATGCACTTCGCATCAGGCAGCGTGTACTTGATTTAGTCGAGGAAGCCGAGTTTGCCAATGATCCCGATGAGCAAGTTCGTCTACTCACATTTGCCATCCTGGGTGGCGGGGAATCAGCCTCGGCAATAGCCGTCGAAGTCAGTCAAATACTGCGTGCTGCCGAATCTTCTTACTCCGTGTTACGACAGTCAGGTTGGCAGGTACATCTTTTTGATGAGTTGGGGCAGAATCGATCTGATTTTGAGAAAAAAATAACTCAAAAGCGAGCGAAACTTTTAAAAAAAGCAGGTGTTATCGAACATCTGGAAGACCAAATTACCAGTATTACCCAGAGAGACCTGTTTTTTTTCAGTGGTCAGAGTCAGTCAGTGGGGCTTGTAATAAACGCTACTTTGAAGCTGCCTACCATTCCTTTTAAGCAACGTGGCAATTTGAACTGGCCGTTTGCCATTAACGATGAACTGCGTTTGCAAACGTTTGAGAATATCTGGATAACAGAAACAAGTCAGAGCCTTAACCATACCCAGTTTTCTTTCACTGATGATCTGGTGGATTTAGGCTATAGCGCCGGCTATAACGCCTGGGCTAATACTCAAGGCTATTCACCCCGTCCATTTAAAAAACACCGGCATCTGGTTCAGCCCTACAATATGGGGCAATATTCTTTGTGTTGCCTGGGGTGGTTTATGGTTAGCGGAAAGCCTGCCTGGTTTGTGTCTCGCTTGATTAATTTATTATCAGTACCCGGATTGGAAAGAAATCTACGCATTATTATTGACTGGTTTCTGGTGTTGGCTTTTCGTAACGATATTGCTGTTTTGGCACAAGCGCCTTCTGCTCATTTACAAAGGTCGCACTTTAAAGCCGGTGATGAAGTTTTTCATCAGGGTAATGCCGGAGAAATAGCTTACGCAGTTGATTCAGGTCGTTTAAAAGTGATCCAGGATGGTCGTAAAATCAGGGAACTAAGCCCAGGCGATTATTTTGGAGAAATTATGCCCACTCATCAAAATCGGCGCGTGGAAACCGTTCAATGTATTACCGACTGTGAATTGAAGCTGGTTTCTCAAGAAGATCTTAAAGCGTTGATTAAAAGCGGTTGGCTAATGGGCAAGGCCGTTCGCAATCTAACTGACTATCAAGCGGTGGAGGAAAAGTCCGGGTTTTCGCTGGGCATAAAGCGACTTACCTACGTGAGTAAAGTGAATGCAATACTTGATGAGGACGATATCATTGAGATAGGGCGTATATCGAGTGAGAATAATAGAAAGAGAGATGTAACCGGTGTTTTGATCTCGGTGCGGGATTATTTTTTTCAGGTTCTTGAGGGAGAGGAGGCCATTGTCGATCAGTTGGTAGAAAAAATTAGCCGGGATCCACGGCATAATGAAATAACCATACTCAGCTCAGAGACCGGCTGTGAAGAGCGTCTTTTTACAGATTGGGGTATGAAAACGGCTGCGCTCAATGAAACTAACGATCTTATGTTGTTGGCTATCGGGATGATGCTACAAAATATAGCGCAATCCTATAATACCATTGGTCGCTATACTCAACCGGTTCTGCTTAAGTACCTAATGGACGGTATTAACCCTTTAACCATTCCAATCAAAAGTACGCAAAAAATTGTCGTCTCCGGCAGCATGACTGATTTTTTAGAGTTGTCAAAGCACTTTGTTTTAGAAGATCAGGTTAATGCGGTTAATAGCTATTTGGAGATTTGTACAACCTCATTTATTGAATATGGCGGGCAAGTCGCAAAATATGCAGGGGGTTGTATTGTGGCTCACTTTGCAGCCGATCAGGTTGATGCAGCGATTGCAGCCTGCGGTGATGCCTTTAAAAAAATTAAGGCATTGAGTGAAAATAGACCTATAAATTGTGGATTTGGATTGACTGCTGGCGCAATGATTGAAGGTAATATAGGCTCGTCCATTAAAATGGATTTCACCGCTTTAGGTAGTATGGTAGATCAGGCTGTTTATTTAGGTGTGCTTGCCAGGGACGTATGCAAGCCAATTGCGATTAGCGAGTCTATTCAGCTAATGGCAGCAAAGTCTTGGGGCTTTGAATCACTTGGAGAATTTGCTTTTACAGAGCCTAATAAACTCGCTCAAGTTTATGCGCTTGCTGCGATCAGTGAGAGTTGATAAAGACTATATGGCAGTAAATACATTACTTACAGAGGATGGGGATTCGATTTAAAAATCTTCCTTAATCTCTATTTTACAAAGAAGGACGCTGAATAATTAGGTTATCAACTTAACAGTGTACAGACCAGGCAGGTTTTATAAAACTGCCTGGTCTAACTTCGGTATTGTTGTGCTGACTAAATTGGGTGGTCAATAATTTCGTTGCCACACATTACCAATAAAAATTGCAAACTCATCACCCGTAACTCTTGGTTACAGGTATAAAAATTAACCGAAGATAGCTTAACGCACAGGAAAATCAAGAGCAGGTTCGGCTACGCCGATACGCTATCGCTCCCGACCTAAAAAAAGGAGTACGGCTCTTAACACTTTATGAAAAAAAAATCATTATTGATACTCTTGTTGGCGGCGGTCGCTTTATTTCTACCTCTTTCAAACCTGCTTGGATTGTCTGGAGAAAATGAGCCAATCGCCGTTGTTTCCGGTAGCTCCCAAAATTTTGCCAAGGTCACCCAGATTTTTCAGAATAAATGTGTTGATTGCCATTCACCCGGTATGACACGCATGCCTATCTATGCAAAGTTACCGATTGCAAAGCAATTAATGGCAAAAGATATAGAAAATGCTTCAGCGAGATTGCTGCTGTCAAAACAGCTTTACAGTGGTGAAGAGACGTTTTCTCCTTTAATGCTGGCCAGATTGGAAGGCGTAGTACGCAATAACAGTATGCCGCCGGCTTTATATCTTTCGATGCACTGGACAGACAGTTTAACCGTTGATGAAAAACAAACCCTGCTCGACTGGATTACGGAAGAACGGACAAAATTATCTTGGAGCCAGGATTCCACGCCG
>CAIQND010000562.1 GCA_903873045.1 uncultured Methylococcaceae bacterium
ATGGGTACATCCGCTACTTGGGAGCGACTAAAAGATTCGGTTGCTCAGTTACTTAAAGCCCTCTCCAGCGGGAGAGGGTTGGGAGAGGGGAAATTAAAGTGGAGAAAATCCTTATTTAATCCCCCTCATCCCAACCTTCTCCCGCTGGAGAAGGAGCAAGGTTACTTGTGTCCCCCACCAAGTAGCGGATGCGCCCGCATAAGATTTACCTATTTCAGACTCAATAATAACCCGGTTTAATCAAGGAAAACATAACAAGGCTAATCAGCCAGCCCTGCCAAATATGCACTCAAAGCTTAAAATGCACCAGCACCGCTCTAAAGGTATCCTGTGAAATCGTGACCGACCCGGTAAACGGGAAATCAAGGGTCATGATGGTAAATAATGACAAAGCCACCAGCATAGATAACATCGATGACATAATCAATTGGGCTCCAAAATTCTCTGTCCCAAAAAATATCGTAAAGAGTATCGTGATCAATCCACCGCATATCAATACGACCCAGAGAATCGATGGAATCCCCGGCCCGGCAGCCAATATCCGCTCACGCCGAAGTTCAGCGGCTTCATTCAATTTCTCCACGGACTCCTGAAAAAATATTCTCTGATTATCGTTTTCAGGCTGAAAGGACGCATAGAGATCCCAAATTTTCTCGGAAGCGGCTTGTGCCTTTTCACTACGTTTACCGCCAGCCAAGGTCATCCATTCATCATTAACAATGGCGTAGGCATAGTCGCTTAGTGCTGTCCTTACTGCCTCCTTAAAAACCGGCGGAAAACCGGTAGAATCGCGGTAAAGATCTTCAATACAAATCGCTTCACTGGCTGCATTTCTGCCAGCCCTGTCAAAGTTTTGCCATGAGACGATAACCATAAACGCAAGCAATACCGCATAGATAACCCCTATCGTTGAAAAAATAAAGCCGGCGACATCGTTATGGGTTTTAAGTCTGTGGAAGGGAATAAAGCGCCTGACCAGAAAAAGCGAGCCTACGGTTATCCCAAGGAATAAGCCAATCAATAAAATCGCTAACGGGGTGCTCGGAACGTAAAACAACAACCATTGATTTAGCGTCATTTGTATCTCCTTTACTAAAGGGGCTATCCACGTAAGGCGGGATAATGTAAAATTAAGGAACGTGTATGAAATAACTTGACCATTTATATCCCCTCACCCCAACCCTCTCCCTAAGGGAGAGGGAGCAAGATGTCTATGTTATTTCGTGCGTATTCCTAAGCCGTTCGTGGTGATCCTGTCGGCTACCCACTTTAGCCATTATAAAATACTGGAGTTAGACCTGACAGGTTTATAAAACCTGTCAGGTCTGTCCCCTGTTAAGTTGGTAGCCGACTATCTTCATGTTTGAAGCACTATACTCCAAATCATTAAGTTTGAGTATAACACGCTATTGATGCCTTATAAATTACCCCCTTATCGAGTTTAAAAGGGTGTCTATTGTCGATAATGTGCAGGTTTTTCTGTCCTTATGGTTAAAATAGCAAAGGTTTAATCATATTTGACGTTGCTCTTCATTCGACAATAAAGGAACACTATGGCTGTCACTGTTAATTTCAATACTCTTCGTCAACGCGCCAGTCAGTTTGCCAAGGATTTTGAAGGGGTTACCTCAGAAAAAGAGCGCGATCAAGATTTTATGCGGGGATTTTGCAAAATATTTGGCATTAATCCCAACCGTATTGACTGGCAATACAAGGTTAAG
>CAIQND010000563.1 GCA_903873045.1 uncultured Methylococcaceae bacterium
ATAGCGCCAAAGCAAATCCACCAAATGACCCAGTGGCATCTTTAGCGCCCAAGGCAGCATCACCCAAAAGCTTAGGGTCGCCAGAAATTCGGCGGACAAGCCCAGATATTCCTTAACGAAAAAAGTGCCTACGATACCGGTTAAGCCTGACAAACCCGCCGCCAGATAAACCATTAGCGGCGGTACGTAACTTAGGCGCATCTGTCGAGCTAGATCGTAAATATTGCGATCCATCCAGTGATGCCATAGCAACAACAGACGGGTAGCCGTTGCGGCATCATTATCGATTAAGGGTTTATGTTTGGACATGGATTATCCTGAGTGAGCCAGTGTGTTTGATTATAACTATTCAGTCCCCCTCTTTGAAAAAGAAGGGTTAGGGGAGATTTTATTAGATAAATCCCCCTCAATCCCCCTTTTTCAAAGGGGGAGGTGAATACTTACGTTTGATTGATAGTAATAATAGCGTATTTTGGCTTCTGAAAAACCTAATAGACCGTAGCGTTAATAAAATCAGGTTCTTCAATAACCGGATTGGACAATGTACCAATGCCTTCGATTTCAATTCTGGCGGTTTGTCCGGGTTTCAGATAACCGCGCGGCTGCATTTTTACGCCGACACCGCTGGGTGTTCCGGTAGTAATCACATCGCCCGGTTCCAGTGTCATCGCTAGTGATAAATAAGCGACCATTTCATAACAATTAAAAATCATCTGGCGGGTATTACCATTCTGCCGCAACTCATTATCAATCCAGGTTTTAATGGCCAGGTTATGCGGGTCTGGTAGTTCGTCAGGAGTCACTATCCACGGCCCCAGCGGCCCACAAGTATCAAATGATTTACCGATCGTCATCGTGGGTGAGCGCATTTGCCAGTCGCGTACCGATACATCATTGGCAATGGTAAAACCGGCAATGACTTGATGCGCCTTATCGACAGGCACATGGCGGCAACGTTTGCCGATAACAAAAGCCAGTTCACCTTCGTAGTCCAGCTTATCGGACACCTTGGGCCGGTGTATAGCATCACCGTAGCCGATAACACAGCTACTTTGTTTGGTAAAAAAACTCGGGTATTGGGGTTGGTCACGACCGGTTTCGGCTATATGGTCGGCATAGTTTAGGGCAATTCCCAGATATTTTCCCGGCCTTGGCACCGGTGCATTGAGCTTAACCTCAGCCAAGGCAATACGCGCATTACCGGTGTCGATCAGTGCCTGCATGGCCAATAAGGCGGTAGCGCCTGCGCCAAGAAATTCAAGCATGGATGCCGGAATATCGGTGCTGCCTTTGCTGTCAACAACGGCATCATTAATAACCGCACCAACACGCGTTTGATTGTTATGAGTAAAGGTCACTAGTTTCATCGATTGTGTTTCCTGTATGATGGCAACCGCCGTTGTTTTATAACGAGGAGCAACGGGTAAAAAAAGATATAATAAACAATTTTACGCAGAGGAACAGAAAATGAACAAAAACTGGATTGCTCCCTCCATACTTTCAGCCAATTTTGCCAAATTAGGCGAAGACGTTGATAGAGTTTTAGCTGATGGCGCTGATGTTGTACATTTTGATGTGATGGACAAT
>CAIQND010000564.1 GCA_903873045.1 uncultured Methylococcaceae bacterium
AGTGAGTCAATCACTTCTCCGTCAAGTTGTCGTAAATCGTGATCGCTGAGTGCCATATTTTAAGGGGTTGTTTTTAGCTCAAATAATAACATATAGTCATGAGTAATGAAAAAAATTAGCCGGGGTGTGAATGATTACTTTGAAGGTGTAATGGGTTTCAAAAAGTAAGCCCGCTTCTTCGCGTAACTCCCGTTTTAGGGTTTCCGGTAAGGCGCTTTTGATTAACGCGGAATCGGGTGCTTGCAATTCTTTAAGCAAGGCCGCTTTGTCAGTGCTGGGGATGTCCTGTTGATTGGTTCTGCCGCCGAGTAAGCCATAATCGCCTGCTGATTTATCAAAGCGTTTTTGCGTGTCTTCGCGTTGATAAAATAAAATCTTGTCGTCCAGTTTGATTATGCACCAGGCAACGTAACAGTAGCGGATGGGTTGTGCCTGTTGACTTGCATGGTTCTTGTATCGGGCGGTTTCTACAACGTTCAAGACATCGCGTTGTTGATTTTTCTTGTCATTGGAAACGCCTTGGGTATTCCAAAAGTTAGGCGAAAATAAATGTGACTCGCTATCGCTCAGTGCCGTCAAAACCGATAGCGCCATTAATTGCGCCGGAAAAGACACAAAACACCAAGCGCCTTTTTGTAAATATTCGGTATTTAAAACTGCCAAGGTATCCAGCAGGGTTTCCAGCAAGGCAACCGTATTTTCAGCAAGCACACGCTCAATCGAGTGTTGCAGGCATAGCGTGTCAATCAAGACATCGCGTGGAACGCTATAAAAATCCCCGTCTTCTTCGGCAAAGCGGGGTAGGTGAGGGATAAGTGATCGGATTAACGTTGCGGACATGTGATTTTCCCTAATCGGAATTGAATTGCTGTATCAATGGGTTATTTTGTTGGTCTCAATAGCGTCTTCGTCTTCACCATATTACTTTCAAACCATATTGGCCGTAGTTATCAAATTGACCATCTTTAGAAATCAAAATCAAATCGTTTGCTACGGCTTGCCAAATTAACATCCTATCAAAAGGGTCTTTATGTGCGAGCTTGGGTAATTGATAAAAAAGAGCGGATTCTTCTGGCGTTAACGATATCTTTGCGAAGCCCATATCATCGGCAAATTTGAGCAAATCATCAGGTTTGCAGCCTAACGTCAACTTACCCAGCGCGTATTTTAAAGAGATTTCCCAGAAAGTAATGCTACTGACAAAAACCTTGTTATCGGTGTTTTCCAAAACGGCAACTGCCTGTTTTCCCAGTTTTTCCGGTTGCCATATCGACCATAAAAAGCTATGCGTATCAAGTAAATAGGTGTTCATGAATGCAGAAATTCTTCGTCTGTCATTTTAAAGTCTTCCTTGATGGTAAAGTCCACTTTACCTTTTAACAATCCTAATGGCCGCTTTTTAACGGGTTTATTTTTTAAAGACAAAATAAAATTCAACGTCGCTTCGACTTTGTCTAAAGGCAGGGTGTGTATTTCTTTTAATACGGCTTGTTCTATCTCTGTTCTATTCATTATTTACTCGGCTGTTTAAGTTTTGAACTGATAAATATCGATAATTAGCTGTTAAGAAGCAGTCGTTATTAACGCCTGTTCGTTTTTATGTAAAAATTGTAAAGCTTGCTGGTGCAGTTTATCACGGCGAATATAAAGCCGGTATCAACGATCAGCATTATTAGTAAACCGCGCTTTTAGCAACTCTTTAGTATGTTGTGCAATATCACCTTCGTGGGTTTGGTCTGAACCAAAGCCGTCTTTACCCAGTTCATAAGGGGTTAATGGTTTGTTAGTCATTGATAATAAGCGTTCGAGAGCTAAACGAATCGTTTCGTTTTTGGAAAGGTGATGCTGTTGGCAATAAATAGTTAACTGCTGTTCCAGGTTGTCGGGTAATTGAATGGATAAAGACATGATTGCTCCTCTTAATATTTTACGATTATAACCAGTGTGTTGTTTGCATAATCTTTCACTTTATGAAAAGCTGCGGCTGTAGATATGCCGTGCTAATTCAAAAAGATATACCCGTTTTTTTTAGTAAAGCTGCGTAGTTTTCAACTAAAGGTATATCCCTGGCCTTTAGGGGTTTTATAATCTTTTTTCTCAGGACTATTTACGCCCTACTTTGCCAATGTTGCATTATCAAAGGGCGGATTTCAGCGATAACCAAAAAATCTTTATCGTCATGGAGTAATATCAAACGATTTTCTAACGCGATTTGAGCAATACAGCAATCTATAGGGCTACGCACTGTTAATCCCTGACGGCGCAGATCAAAATACAGCCGTGCCGCTGCCTGCCATGTACTTGATTTGGGTTCAATATATGTTTGTCCTTCAAGATAACTACTGAGTGTGTGCCATTCTTTTTCGTCGCGGCAACCTTGCAGTAATTCCAATTGAATAAATCGGGTTAATACAACTTCCCGTCCATTAATCCATTCTTGAATTCGCTGTGCTTCCAAGCCTTGTTTATCTCTGAAAACCTGAATCCAGATTGAGGTATCAATCAAAATCATGACGCATTACCCGTGCCTCTTTGTAATCATAATCTTTATCTAACTCTAATTGACCCGCCAATTGAAATAAATCTTTTTTTTGCCGACTCTGCACTAATTCCTTAAGAGCCAAGCTGATTAATTCACGTTTGCTACGGATACCCGTCAAGCTAAGTGCTTCGTTGACTAAGTCATCATCCAATACAATATGAGTGTTCATGATTTCTCCGGTGTAAAACTGCGGCTGTAGATATGGCGTGCCAATGTCGGTAAAAAGTCGTTTGAATTAGCAGTTAAATTACTTTGATATTTTTCTTGATTCACAAAAAAATATTGGAACAAGAAATCTTGATAATCATGTTGTTTAGGTTTTCCAGTGTTATTCTTATAAATATCATTAATTTTTTCTGAAAAAAATTTTTGTCTTGATCTAGGGCTTCCATTTTTATCTTTTATTTCTTTAGCGAGAGGTATATTTAAAGAAGATAAAATTTTGTCAACTTCAGAGTTGAATTTTTTAATGTCTTTATCTAAGTTATCATCAATAATAGCAGTGGGTGTTTTTGATATACATTTTAATAAAACGTGTTCATAATCTTGCACTTCAAGGGGTAATTTGAACATTGCCCGCATATTAACCAGAAACAAAAAAGCGATTATTTCGCTATTCAATGGTTCAAGTAACTTGTCATGAGATACCCAATTGCGTGTCTGTTTTGATAACCACGCAAAAGTATGAATATCGCCACTATACCTTTCTTTTGTTTCCTGAGGATCAATACTTTCCTCCCATTCGTGAACCAATGTTCTTAAAAATAACCGATATGTGTCTTTAATTGCTTTTGGTTGTCTTGCTGGTAAAAATTGTTCTACTGTATCAAGATAGTTTTTTATATCATCAAGTAATATCTCGATAACAGGATTATTATGTTTTGTGCCTTTTACAAAGCTACGAAATTGAATGTTATTGTCATCTTTAATGTGTTTTTTTAGAAAGTTACAGCCCTCAATAATCCCTCGCCGCAGAGTTAAATATGGATTTATCCTTGATTCTAGCTTTTCAGTTAGTTGTTTCGCTGTGTCAGCATCTCTTTTATCAATGTAGTCAGGAAGTGGCATTAGTGCCAAATTAAAATATTCTTCGAATTTGTCGTATGTGTTGTCTCCTCCGCCCCGCGCATTTCCTGTTAAGAACAGAATTCTCTCTTTTGGAAAACCTGATTCCAACAACATTGTAAATATGACTATCCCCGCGTTTTTTGCCTCAAAGGATATTTTTATTTCCTTAACATAATCGGAATTAAAATCGTTAAATTTGTGTAAATTTATATCAATAATAACGAAATCGTATGCGAGATTATTTTGTGTGTATTCGCAGGCTTCCGTAAAAGAAATTGGAACAATAGGCTCACCAAATAATTGATAAAAAGATTGATCACTATATTCGTCGATATTTTTGTTATCATCTTCAACCCACAGAACTTTAAGCACAATACTCTCCATTTTTTATAAATTAAAAATTTTTCTATCTATCCTGGTAATTAATTCAAACGTATTATCAGTGCGAGATATTACCTCTTGGCTTTTGTCTTTGTATTTATCATCGTTCAATAAACTTATATAACTTGCAGATAAATAGAGGCCTTTATTCGAGCCAAAAGAAGTTTGGTTACTTTTAGGATTTGTCCATATCATCGTCAAAAATTCATTACCACTAATAACTTCATTTCCTAGCGTGATAGTTAAAAAATCATGCTCGTTATGGTCAGCGTATTTGAAGGCATTAAAAAACAGCTCAAAAAAGTAGCAAAAAAATAACGCTACAGACTGGCTATTATTGTGAAAAAATATTTTTTTCCAGTCATCACATTTGTAACATACAGTAATGGGACGTAAATTTTCAGAGCACCAAGATAATATTGATAAACTGTCATTATCATCTTTTTCTAAAATATATTTCTGATATTCGCTGGACAGCCTTAAAAAATCACCTTGTTTTTTTTCTATAGTATCGCGTGCAAAATTAAGGCTATATTCATCCGTATCAAACAGCTTGTCAATTGCCCGAAAAGCAGCTAAATTCAATATATCTTCAATACTCATTGATTGATTATGACACTTATCTACTTCATCCAGTTTTATTTGGCTTCTAATAGCTTCGCTACCAGTCAATGACTGCATAATTTCCAGTAGTTTAAACTGCTGTTTAACATACTTTATATCGCTTGATGCGTAATATAGCTTTTTTGATTCTTCAGTAAATTCTGAATTTTGTAACCTTTTTGCTATTTTCTCTTGTGTGTTAGGTCTCAACAAATTACCTGCTAAATGGCTTGTATTTTGAACCAATTCTCTGAGTTTTTCCTGCGCATCTTCAAGTTTTATATTTTTTCTATACAGTTCCTCAACGATGTCGATAATTTTTAACTGTAGATGTTTAATTTGTTGCTCATTTGAATCAGCATCTTCGAATCTCAGCTCAACATAATCTCTAGCTTTATTAGTTTCAGCTGCCTCGATTGCGATTTCAATCGCGAAATTATAATAGGCTTTTTTCTCTTCTAATGACTCAGAAAGTCTAATAGCATTATCAAAGTCTTTCAAAGCAGGTTTGTAGTTTTTTTGCATTACATAACAAAAAGCACGCAGATAGTATATTTCCGCTTGACTGAATCCAAAATTGTAACCATGAACCACAGGTAAATTAGTTAAATGAATAGCTTCATTAAAATCTGTTAAGGCTAGAGGATATTCTTTTAGTTCTTTATAACAGTCACCACGGTAACTGTAAGCGTCGCTTACAATAGGATTTAATTCAACAGATTGTGTAAATTCTTTAATAGCAAGTTCAAAATCTTCTTGTTTGTAAAATTTAAAACCTAAACTAAAATGCTCTTTTGCTGATTGCTCTTTTAAACTTGTCATCCTATATTCTCCTTAAACCAACGGCCACAAACACTACACTCATCATTAACAGCCCGCTCGATGGCATTATAGGCGACAAGCTCCCCAGCCTGATAATCCATTTGACATAAATCACGCTCATCTTAATTTCTCATTTACCACTTGATTGATTTGTAAGTCATGTAATGGCCTTCAAATCATGATTCACAACGATGGAAGAAATGAAAGCTGGAAATGACAATATTCAAGCAATCGCCAACAAAATACAAGCATGAAGCACATGGTGACAGCCAATCGCAAAGCTAACCGTTGCGTGACCAGAGGCAAGTCAAAAAAGAATCTGCATGATGGTCGCGCAACAGTTAGGCTTTTATTTTCGCGTACGCGACTTGCCGAACTTGTAAAGTGCAGCGGCAGCTCCACTTAATGCGATTACTCCACCACCTATAGCAACGGGTACTGCCCAAGCTGGCGCAGTACCTATGCCGACAAGGGCAAGTGCAGGGCCGGCCCAACTGCCTATGGCGGTTCCGGCAGCAGCAAACGGAACAGTAGCGACCATGCCGACACCTCCTGATACCAGCCCAACGCTTGAACCTATGACCCCACCAGTCACACCGCCTATTGTTGCACCAATTGCGCTAATGGTGGCCGTTGCAGAAGTGCCTGCCGCAATGACACCAATTCTCAATGCAGTGGTACCACCGACAATTGATGCACCAATTATTATCTTTTGCGCAGCTTTTTTTGCATC
Source organism: uncultured Methylococcaceae bacterium (assembly GCA_903873045.1). Classification (GTDB taxonomy): domain Bacteria; phylum Pseudomonadota; class Gammaproteobacteria; order Methylococcales; family Methylomonadaceae; genus Methylobacter_C. Next base: position 6,150 of record CAIQND010000564.1, read on the forward strand.
CCACTGATTGCGCTTAATCAACGCTTCATTGTTTTTGTCGTTATCATTGAATGAGTTCATGTTTGTTTTCCCGGTTGTTGTTGGATTGGTTTGGTTTGATTGACATCACTGAGCCAGTATATCGTTTTTAAATATTCAATTTTAGAGCAGGTTTGTCGCTATCAACCCGCTTCCTCAACATGGTGGGTAGTATCTGACAAATTGCCGGGGATGTAATGGGAGGACTGTGGGAGTTTTTTGCGGTTATAAAAAAACCATGGGTGAACTGATGTTCGGCAGGAGCTTATCGTGTTTGTGCACTAATCCTGCCAAACAGGAAGAGGCTGTGCAAATGGAGCTAAAGCAGGCAGAGAACTTATGTGACGAGTGGGCTTGGATTATTAGGCTGCCAACTTTTTTAGACGGGACAGTTTAAGGTTAAATCGTTCGCTGAGCGCAGTCGAAGCTAGTTGTCCGCTTCGACTCCGCTCAGCGAACGGTCTCTTTTTATGCGTTGACGGTTAAGCATTTTTGCTTGTCCCGTCTAAAATGGGTAGCCAAAAATGGCAGTTTTTTAAGGTTGCCTTTAGTTGACGAGTGTATGTCCACGCTGACGCATACATGTTTTGAATGCCCGTTTAAAATCCTCGTTGGCTTCATAGCCTTTCCACAATCCAGCGGGAATAGCTAAAATAGCACCCCCGGCAGCGCCTGTTGCAGCACTGCCCGCTATAGCGCCAACAGCTGCACCGCCAGCCGCACCAGTAACCGCACCGACAGCTGCGCCCATACCGATTTCTTTCGTGATATCCGATGCTTGATCTGCCAGTGCCTTACACTCAGCCGTGTCACGATTAACGGTTTCTGGATGTTTATCCATGCGGGTATCGACAATCGGACGCCAGCCACTTATAGACGCGCACCCGGTAGCTAATACAGAAAGCACTAATAGGGTTGATACATTATTTTTTTTCATGTTTTATCCAAAAGAGGGTATAAGTTCCAATGTCATTAAGTTAAGCGCCTCTTGGCAAAATCGCTTCGATTCTGCTCAGCCAACGACTTAACTTAACGGCATTGGTTCCATTGTGGACTAAACTTTAAATTAAAGCTCTTAAAACGTACTTATTCAGTCCCCCTCTTTGAAAAAGAGGGGTTAGGGGAGATTTTATTAGATAAATCCCCCTCTGCCCCCTCGCTATGCTCTCCCCCTTTTTCAAAGGGGGAGGTGAATACTTACCTTAAAACAGGTATTCTGTTTTGCCAAGGCGTCTTAGTCGACGCTGATAACGGCAGAAAGCGCGTCTTACGATAGGGTAAAGACGACTAAACCCCATCCTGTTTTCCACGTCTGATTCTTTTTGTTGGGTATTCAACATAATAAAAAGATGTAGGGCTTGATTTATCAACAGTTCATTATTCATTTCCAATCACCAGTAAGTTACCACTTCTTATATTGTTTAGTTTGAAGCCGGCTTTACGCCTAAGTTTACGACTGCTTATAGTTTACATAAGCAAGATGAGGGGAAACCTATGGGTTTGATTAAGATTAGATAAAGATAGGGTCGTTTGTATTGGAAACTACATGACATACGGGACGTTTACGCTGGAAAATCGAGAACGAAGATTTAAATGAGCTGAAAATGGCGGCTATGGCTGGCGCGGGAGCGTCACTGCCCACAGTTAAGCATTGTAGGAGCGGGCCATGCCCGCGATGAAGAAGCTAAAACCAAGTATTGCAGCCAAAATATCGCGGGCATGGCCCGCTCCTACGGTATTATTGTACTTAACTGTGGGCGGTGACGCCGGAGCGTGGGAACGATAGGGTGGGGGGTATTTATTACCTCAGTCAGCTTCGTTTTTCTGCAATCAACCGCTTCAATAAGTCTTTGCAGGCAGCCATTTTCAACTCGACAGGCAGGTTGTAACCATAATTCCACTCGTCTTGCTTAACTTGGTATGGCGGTGCCAGCCGGTCAATCGTTAACAAGTCATAGATATTGATCCATTCATCATTCACTTTGAGCGCCAGTCGGGGATTGAAGATATAAGCGCCGCGCAGCACACGATAGAACAGTTTGCGGTTATAT
>CAIQND010000565.1 GCA_903873045.1 uncultured Methylococcaceae bacterium
AATATTGCTGGGGGAGAGCAGTGCGGCATTAAGCGCGATGGGCGATTGTTTGAAAGGAATATTCATCGGTCAGTGATTGTTTTAAGTGTAGGTGGCAATTATACCATTATTAGCTGGCGTTTTCGGACAGCCTCCTAGTGAATGGCTGAAGCTTAACCCCGACACAACAACTATAGTCGGCAACTTACCTAATGGGTTAGTTGTGTCGGCCGGATTCATGGTGGCAGAAATAGACACCCCCCAAGCCCGTCGTTGGATTCGCCTTGATCTGGCATCTGCGCAGTCGGGATGGTCATCAATGCTGGTGATTAAGTCGGCAAGCAAACCGGTCATACAAAGCCAGACTCAATACCAGGTTACCGCAGATGTGCTGCATGTCCGGTCGGGTTTATCACTCGATTCAGGCCATAGAAGTTTTATCCGATAATAAATTTAAACTCAAGATCGACTTTTTGAAGGAGGCCAAAATAGCCATCACTGATGCATGTGCAATTGTGCAAGACGAACAGACTAAATTTTTTGCTGCCGTGACTTATCCTTCAATAGATATCGGCCAAATGTTAAAAGATACTGGAGAAACTGCAAAAGGCTTGGTAAGTTCCCATGTATCCCCTGAATTAGAGCGGCAGAACAAACGGTCTCTAGAAATTGAAACTATTAAAAGTAAAGTCGTGCAATTGAAGACAGCGGTTGAAGATTGGAAACGAATAGTCGAAGAGAAGCGACAACAATTAGTAACCACTCCAGCGGAACCAAAGGAAACCGCCGACGCAATAAAACTTGCAATCACAAGCCAAGAAGCTACAAGCTGAGGGTGATTTAGTGATTGCAGAAGGCCAACTCGCAGCATTGCAGAACAACACCCGGTAAGGCACAATCCATAGGGTGGAATAGATGTAAGGGGATTGCACCTTATTATTTGGTTTCGTTTCGACAAGGCCGTGGATTTGTCAACAGGCGATCCATTTTTAGCCTAAAAATAGTGATTGTGCTGTCGCGAAACGATCCTGCGAGCCACTTGTTCTCTAATATTTCATTAAATGAGGTAGTGTAAATGACCAATAAGTTTTTCAAATTCTTTGTTGATATTTTTTCTTCACCGACTAGCAGTTCGAATGGAAAAAGAGTTTTAATGGACAAGCTTGGTGAAATGATTCATGCGGATCTTCTTTGTATAAATAAATCTGATCGAGAGGAAATACTCAATCAGGTAGGTATTTCTTTAGAGGCTTTTACCCAAAGTTTCCAGGTTGAATCATTCAGTAATCTTTGGTCTATTGAGCTATTGATCATTAACAAGCTAAACCGTGCTGATTTAGTGGCCAGATTATGGTCAGTAAGGAAAAAGTTTCATTCACAGGTCGGTGACGACGTTTATCAGGCTTATGTTTCAAGCCTTGCTGATGAATTAACCGAAGAAAAAATCAAGGCACTGATTGCCAAGGAGTTTAACGAGCAAGCGTCCATACCAGTGGCAGACCAGAAAGGCAGCGTACCGCCTGCTGACTGTATAAAGCTGGAAGAAGCCATTCGCGGCGACATTATTAATATTACCCGGCAAAGCCAACGGCTTAGTTATTATAAATTACTGCGATTGGACAGTATCTATAAGGTTAAGGGCATCATTTTGTTCGTGTTGTTTTCTGTTTTAGTACTCATGTTCATGGCGATGTTTATTTTATATGGCTATGATTTTTCAAACAAGCACTTACAATCGCTATTTTGGTTGTATAGATTTTATTTATCAGACAATGATTTAAAACCACAAGATTTTTCGCTGGTAGTACTCACTATTTTTTCAGGCATGATAGGCTCATGCATGAGCTTGTTGCAAAGGACTGAAAAGGCCAGCGGTGCACCGTCGAGCTTTACCGATAGCGCACTTGATGCGATGGATATTAAACTCAGTATGTCTCTTTGGTATGTTTTATCATTAGTATTCAGCGGAGCAATCTTTGCGACGATTTTGTATTTATTGGCGGCTTCAAATATTTTTACACTGGGTGATTTGTTTCCCAAATTGACTTTTCAAAACGATTCGATTGCATGCAGAGAACGTATAGGCATCCGGGTTTTATTTAGCTGTGTAAAATCTGACCCAAAGAACACCATGATGCTGGTATGGGCATTTATGGCGGGATTTGCAGAACGTTTGGTCCCGGATACTTTGGATTCTCTAATGGAGAAAGCGAAAAAAGCAAAGATGTGATTTTTAACAGCCCATGATCAACGGGGTCAGCCGCGTTGGGATAGAAACCCATCGACCTAATCCACCTCAGTGATAGCTATAGGTAAACTAATTTTTTTGTTTGTCCGGCGATTTTCAGGTTTCGGCCTGCAATTTACCGACAATTATAATTTTTAAGGAGTTACACTCATGGAATACGTTTTTGTTAGCTTTAAAGAAGACCGGGCGGTACTGGCGGACGGGAAAAAACTGGGCCAAACCAACCAAACACTGCTTATCGTAAAAGGCCATCACAACTTTACACTGGATGGTCAGCAGAATTATAATCCGGCAAAAGTGGACGCCGCTATTGAAAATACGACACCACTTAGTCCTTATAAAATTGAATTTAATTAGGAGGACTTATGCGTATCTTGCCTTCAATATTGTTAACCCTACTGGTATTCGGATTGCATGGCTGTGCCAGTTATCCGCATACCCCTAAACTTGACAGCTACAATCTTGATAAAGGTTATCGCTATGACAAACTCAGCGATCAAAAAAACAGTGAAAGCCTGTTCGTTATTCTGACTTTTTCTGGTGGCGGTACACGTGCGGCGGCTTTATCTTATGGCGTTTTGGAAAAATTGCGAAATACGTCGATTGTCTGGGAAGGCAAGCGCAGCACCTTGCTGAACGAAGTCGATGTTATTTCTTCGGTGTCCGGCGGCAGCTTTACGGCTGGGTATTATACCGCTTTTGGGGAGGCTATCTTTAAGGACAAAAACGATTCAGGATTTCTGCGGGATTTTCTTTATCGTGATATTGAAGGCGATTTGTTTTCGCAATTTTTCTATCCCACTAATTGGTTTCGCCTGGCTTCACCTTGGTACAGTCGTATTGATATGGCAACTGATTTCTACGATGAGGAAATATTTAAGGGTGTCAAATACGCTGAATTAATTAATCGTAAAACCAAGCCGTATTTGATGGTCAACGCCACTGATATGAGTTTGGGTTCACGTTTTACTTTTGAACAAGCTCAATTTGACCCGATGTGTGCGGATCTTGGCGGTGTTGCTTTGGCGCGTGCCGTTGCTGCTTCGTCGGATTTTCCGGTAGCCTTTCCACCCATGACTCTTGATAATCACGGTGGTTCTTGCGGCTACAGCTCACAACAACCCGGCTGGATTGCCGAAGCTGAAAAAGACTTGCTCATCAATCCCAGTCGTTATAAAAATGCCGTGCTGTTTAAAACCTATCAGGACAGCCAGCAGCGCCCCTTCATACATCTGTTGGACGGTGGTATCGCCGACAATCTGGGTTTACGCGGTCCCTTGCAAGCCTTGGTTTCAACCGATACAGAGTTAAATCTTCAGGCTAAAATGAATGGGGGAGTCATTAAAAAGCTCCTGATCATTACTGTCGATGCCAAGAATCAACCTGATTTAAATTACGATGCCACGGCGATTCCACCCAGTGTTTTAGAGGTGTTGAAAGTAGTTGCCAATGTACCGATGGATAATTTTTCTTTCGAAACTACGGAAACTCTGCGCAAATCGTTTACTGAGTTGGAAAAGGACAAAAATACCTATCTGGCC
>CAIQND010000566.1 GCA_903873045.1 uncultured Methylococcaceae bacterium
CAGAAAATAATACCCAGGCGTAGGCCGGAATAAGACTTTTCGAGCGCAAGCGAGAATAAGCGTTTCCGGCAACTCTGTACGTTGTGCCGGAAACGCCACCACGCGCTCCGCTTGGGTGGTCTTATTCCGGCCTACGCCACTACGCCGCCGTACTTACCGGTCAAAGAATTTTGCATTCACTGATTGATAGTTATGGACAGTCTTACGAAATGCGCGTTATTCTGCCATTTTTAAAATAGCCTCAGAGGTCGCCATGACACTTACGCCTGCCTTGTTACCCCCTATCATCGAAGCTATAGCCGATGTAATTGAAAAGAATGCCGAAGAAATAACGGCGTTGGATCAAGCGATTGGTGACGGCGATCATGTGATTAATTTACAACGCGGCATTCAAGCGCTAATGGCGCAACGCGACGAATTAAGCCAAATGGATTGGGTTGCAGCCTGGCAAAAAATCGGCATGACCTTAATGACAGCGGTAGGCGGTGCATCAGGTTCTTTATATGGCACTTTATTTATGGCATTAAGCAAAGCCGCGCGTGAGCAATCTTTAAACCTGCAAAGCTTTGCCGATGTTTTTACCCAAGGTGTAGAAGCCGTTAAACAACGCGGTAAAGCGGTTGCCGGAGAAAAGACCATGCTGGATGTTTATATTCCCGTGGCGGAATATTTGCAAACAGCCGCCGCAAATTCCGTTGCCTTAGCTGACGTATTAACCAATGTCTCGCGTGTTGCCATTGCCGGAATGGAATCAACCCGCGATATGCTGGCCACCAAAGGCCGCGCATCTTTTTTGCAAGAGCGCAGCCTGGGCCATATTGATGCCGGCGCTAAAACCGGTCAATTAATGATTTGTGCCATTAATGAGGTATTGACCCGGCAGTTAACATCGCTTTCTGATGATTTAATTCTCGCACACAGACATTAACTCCCGCCTAAGTTGGTAGCCAACTGGGCGGGAGCGATACCTAAGTAGGTGATCAAAAGTCTTTTAACAAAATAAATTACCGTCAACTTTATATAATCTGCTTGCTGCAAGCACTTTGTCATATTAAGAAATGTTAAAAGACTTCTGAACGATTACTTACATCGCGACTAACGTTTCGATTGGTTATGGAGCTGGAGGCCAGGCTTTACCTGACAGTCAGGCAAAGCCTGACCTCCACAAGCTTATCAATAGACTATTAATGCGTTAGCCCTACAAAGCGTATGCATAAGCGCAATGTCCAGAGTTAGGCAACAATTGAGGGTATTTATTGCGAGTTACCTAAGTTGTGGTGGCTCTATCTTTAATTTATAACTCATCAGGCATTTTTAGATCATTTTGCTTAAAAACAATTTTAAAGAGATCGGCTCTAAGACGAATCAAACATCAAACAAACGGTCTGTCCAAATATTGATGCTGCTGGCTCTGTTAGTGCTTTTGTTGCATGTCGTGATGCCGACCTGGTTAAGGCAGTCTATGAGCGCGAAAATAAAATACACAAATGAACCTTTGGGCGAAGTTAAGATAATCCCGGATTTTTTGCCTTCGCCCGCTGAATTAGCTTTCACTGAGGAAGGAGTTAAAGTCACATTAGCTTTGAGTAAAAAAAGCATTGAGTTTTTCAAGTCTGAGGCAGCTAAAAATCACACACAATATCAGCGTATGATTCGCTGTTTACTTGATGCTTATGTTGAATCGCATGGCGTGTAGGATGTACTGCATTCCGACCAACACCGGACTTGTCCAACAAACGGTTCAGATTATGGTTTGCTTCGCTCACACAATCTAACCTTATTCGTTAGGCTTGGTCGTATTTTCTGGGGTTTGCAATCTCACCCTAAGCACTGATTCAGCTTCTTTGCTGGGTAAAACATGACTTAATTCCGCCTCAACGTTTGATTGATATTTTTCCTTAAGGTAATGAACTAACTTATCCAAATCATAGGCATGTGCTTTTGCTATGCCGTCTTTTATAGTCCATAATTCTTGCAAAGTTGCATCAATCATCTTCATTTACTCCCATAACTTCAATCGGTGTCGCTATTTCTGGACAGACAAAACCCTATGCTTGGCAGATTCTTCGTAGCATGGGTTTTTTCTGTGCATTGTCGATATGCCTCCAATTCCAGGTAAGCAAATAATCCATCCCATAAACTGCGGAAAAGGCGATATGCAAAGCATCGTCTAACGCTTTTGTGGGCAGACCGCCTTCTTGAATCAGAACTTTCGATAGTTTCACAACGGACTCGTTTAATGGCAGAACCGGTATATCCGCTAATGCTTCAAGTCGACGTGATGCCTCCGCACCATAACCCATTCCTGCTTCTTCCAAAACGATGCCAGACAAATCAATCGAGTCTGACCCCATCGATTTTTCCATCGATTTTTACTGACCCCAGTTATTTTTACTCTGACCCCAGTTATTTCATGACTGGCATAGCAAATGGTGCGCGATGCGCACCCTACACGGCTAGAATATGCAGCTAACAATCGACAACATAGGCACCAGGCTTAACAGCAATTATTAATAATGGACACCCTCCAGCACCGCCACCCTCTATTTTCGGGATCAATTTATTTAAATGAGTCGTTGAAGAACCATATTTCTTTTCAATGCCTAGTGGCTTAAATACTGAAATTTGCAGATCTGTAGTCCTAGTAACGATGATGCCAACGCTAATAGCACGTAATGCGTGTAGCAGTCGAAAATTGTTCAAATCTCTATCATAAAACTCTGTTTTATTATTCCACTCAATATCTAAAGCAACACGACCTTTTACGCAATCAACCTTATGTGTGGGTGTTGCATGCATAACGCCATCTATTGTTATGGCAGTATCGAAACTCTTTTCTTCCCAACCTAGGGCATACAATTTTGAGTCTAAATATCCTGAAACTTTAGATTTACCCCCGCCTCCAGAAATAATATTGCTCTTTCTAAGCTCAAAGCTTGATAAGACAGTAGACATATCATTAAATTGATCCTTAAATTCACATTTAAGAATTGCTAATGCATGCCCCCACTCGCGAATATAGTATTTCTCTTTAAATTCATCTGGAAAATAATCGTATGCATCCATATTTAAGCCTTTTTATCTAATTTTATTTCGAGTAAGTCCACCAATTCTTTTAAGTTGCTACCGCAAAAAATGGTTATATTTCTAACCTCTGTAAGGTCTAATCGACGTTCTCCACTTTCATACTTAGAAACATAACTTTGCGGGCGATTTAAGAGATTGGATAATTCAACCTGCGTTAAACCAGCTACTAGCCTCATTTCCTTTAATAAATCTTGAAGGACTCGATTATCGGAGTCCCATAGGCTTGAAGCCATTCCGTATCCTACTGAATTGACAAAAGTGTTATAATGACATATTGTTTCCAATATCCTGTTTTGGGATACAGAAATTAAGGCAACATTAAACTTGAAAAAAATTCATAACAATATACATGAGCTTAAAGCTCTGAATTACCCGAGCCTCATTAAATATATGGGTTCAAAATCTAAAATAATGGATTTTGTATTCGACGGAATAAATGAGGTTTATCAGGGCGGTGATATTTGCGACCTATTCGCTGGCAGTGCATCATTAGCGGGGGCAATTGGTCAACAATGCGTAGTACATTCAAATGACATTCAGAGCTATTCGGCAATTCTAGCTAATACATACAACAAAGCATATCTTGAACAAGATACACCGAAAATAGATGAACTAATAAATAAAGCAGAAAAAATCGTTAAAAAAAATTATAAAGCGCTAAATATCAGTATTAATTATTCTAAAGATTTAAATTTGGTTGAATTTAACAATATAGAACAAGCTCAACAAGCATTAATAGACAGACAATTTCAGCGAGAATGGCATTTATTTGTGAAAAATTATTCTGGCACATGGTGGAGTGCTGAACAATGCCTTTGGATTGATGCACTCCGCGAAGTTGCTAATGAATATAAAGAAAAACCAATATACACCGTAATATTATCAGCGCTCATGTTTTCTATGGCTTACGCCAGTCAAGGAACTGGTCATTACGCACAATATAGGGATGCAAAAACAGAGTCATCACTATCTGATATTCTAATTTATAGAAAACGATCTATTCTTAATTACTTTATTAGAAAATATAATGAAGTGCTAGAAGGGTTAAGCGATGAATCACCTTATTTAAACCATAAAACAAGTACAATGGATTTTAAAGAATGCCTAAAAAGTTTTAAAGGTGGAGTTGTTTATGCTGACCCGCCATATTGCTTTGTACATTACAGTCGATTTTATCATGCGATTGAAACACTGGTCTTATATGACTATCCCACATTACAAGTTCAAAAAGGAAGTGTAGTTAAGGGAAGATATAGAGATATACGACATCAATCACCATTTTGCATAAAATCGCAGGTAAAAGGAGCTTTTGAAGATTTATTCAAAGGTGTAAAAATAAGTAACTCAAATTTAGTAATGAGTTATAGCAATACAGGCATGATCGAAGTTGATGAAATTGAATTGTTAGCAATTAAAGCTTTTAAAGGTAAAAAGATAGAAATATTAACAACTGATCACCAACACATGACATTAGGTCGTAAAAATGACAGGCAAAGAGATGTTAAAGAATGCCTTTTACTTGTCTCATAAATACTAAAAATATTCTCTGTGTAGCCTATGCCCGACCTTGGCTCACACTACACGGCTTTGTAGGGCGCAATAGCGACAGCGTATTGCGTAAAGAGCCATGTAGGTCGGGTTAGCTTATTGAGCATAGCGAGATAACGTAACCCGACATTTTCAGCTCCAATGCGTCGGGTTACGCTATCGCTAACCCGACCTACGCGGCTCGAATTATTTGCGAATATCCGAATCCTTCGGCCAGAATTAAATGAGAACGACCCCACATTATCAGTAGCCAAAAGCGCCAATCGGAGAGGACGTCTGATGAATTTTTCGTTTGTTTCGCATCTTCGTTCATTACGC
>CAIQND010000567.1 GCA_903873045.1 uncultured Methylococcaceae bacterium
AGCGTAAGAATGACTGATAACCGACATCAGAATAATACCCGGAACGATATAATCCATGTAGCTTGCGCCATTAATGGTGCCAATGCGATCGCCAATCAATTTGCCAAAAATTAAAAAATACAGGGCGGTAGTAATCGCTGGCGGCAATAATGTTTGCGGCCAGATACGGATAAACCGAAAAACCTCTTTGGTTATCAGCGTTTTTAAGGCAATGGAATAATTCATTATTCAGTCCCTGTCGGTTTTGATTCTACTAAATCCATGAATAATTGTTCCAGGCGATTACTCTTGTTTTTTAGGCTAATGACTTTGATATTAAGTGTACTTAACTGGCTGAACAATTGATTGAGCCCCATTTCTTTGGGCACGGCCACGTTAAGCACTTTATCGGTTACCCCTTCAATCTGATAACCTGCGATGACTGGCACTTGACCTAAAGGCTCGGCAAGATCAAGAACAAAATGATCGACATGCAGCCTTGCCAGCAAACTGACCATGTCCGAGTTTTCGACGATCAGCCCCTGATCAATAATGGCGATATTGCGGCACAGACTTTCAGCCTCCTCCAGATAATGCGTGGTTAAAATGATAGTCGTACCCTCTTGATTAACCGTTTCCATCATTTTCCACATGGCCCGGCGAATTTCTATATCAACACCCGCCGTCGGCTCGTCAAGAATCAACAACTTGGGCGCATGCACCATGGCACGGGCAATCATGACCCGGCGTTTCATACCGCCCGATAAACGCCTGGAAACCGTGTCACGCTTATCCCACAAGTCCATCTGTTTAAGACAGTATTCGGTTCTTTGCAGTGCCAGTTTACGGGGCAAACCGTAATAGCCCGCCTGATTAATGACAATGCTTTTGACGGTATCAAATTGATTAAAATTAACCTCTTGCGGCACCAGTCCCAAGCAACTTTTAGCGCGTGCGCGATCCGTTTTTAAATCATGGCCAAAGATACTGACCGAACCACTCGACTCATTAACCAGTGAACTGATAATACCGATTGCCGTTGATTTACCGGCACCGTTAGGTCCCAGCAAGGCAAAAAAATCGCCTTCTTCAACATTAAGATTGATACCTTTTAAGGCTTCAAAACCATTATTGTAGGTTTTTCGAAGGTTACGAATAGATAATGCATTCATATTAAAACTAACACTTAACGGGAGCCCTTAAATAAGTTAAATTAGACAACTTGTCGGCCTGATAAAAAGCTCAAACAGACCGCAAAAAACCGTATGATTTTAACAGATATACACCTCGCGGTCATGTTTACGGAATTTATGATCCAGTTATTTTATTCGAAAGCAAGGCGCAAAAACAGGCGTATAGCTATAGAGCCATGTAGAAGTAAAGCGACATTTGCCCCCCCTCACCCCAGCCCTCTCACGGAGGGAGAGGGCGCTTTATGTTGCTTTACTTCTAAGCCACTCTATAACTATGTAACTGTTTTTGCAACGCCGCTATCCGATTAAATGGCCAATCAGAAAACCGGGTTATGACTGGGCGGAGTATACTACACGCTTCGCAGACAAAACTGGATAACACGTTGCCTATCAAACCCCCAGAAATCGTTGCAGCCGTAGACTTGGGCTCCAACAGCTTTCACATGATCGTTTGCAACCTGAACGAGGGTACCCCACAAACCATTGACCGCCTGCGGGAAATGGTCAGACTGGCATCCGGACTGGATGCCGACAATATACTGGATGAGAGTACTCAAAACCGGGCGCTTGCCTGCCTGGAACGATTTGGACAAAGGATCCGCCATTTCCCCGTGGGCAGTGTGCGCATTGTCGGTACTAATACCCTGCGCACCGCTAAAAATGCCGGACAGTTTCTGATTAAAGCTGAACAGGCACTGGGTCATCCCATCCATATTATTTCCGGGATAGAAGAAGCCCGCTTGATCTACCTGGGCGTGGCGTACAGCCTTAGCAGCAATGCCAATATGCGCTTGGTGATGGATATTGGCGGTGGCAGTACCGAATACATTATCGGCACCGGTGAAACGCCCCAAGACAAAGAAAGTCTTAATATGGGCTGCGTCTCGGTTAGCAATGCTTTTTTTAAAGAAGGGCGACTATCCAAAAACGCTTTTAACCAGGCCACCCTGTTTGCCGAACAAAAACTGGAGCCCTTCCAGAGAAAATTTAAACACAACAATTGGGACGAGGCCATTGGTGCCTCCGGCAGTTTGCGTTCAATCGCTAAAGTTTTGCAAGCCACTGGCTGGAGCAATAACGGCATTACTTCGCAAGGATTGGAAAAGCTGGTTGCGCATCTTAACCAGTACACCCATGTCAACGAACTTAACTTGCCCGAACTTGATCCAGAGCGCCTGCCGGTATTTCCCGGTGGGGTAGCGATAGTTTATGCCACTTTTAAAAGCTTGGGCATTCAGCAAATGACAGTGGCTGATGGCGCTTTAAGAGAAGGACTTATACAGGATTTATTAGGCCGAATTTATAATGATGACATGCGCTCGGCAACGGTTCAGTCGGTTGCCGAGCGCTATCGTACCGATAAAAAACACGCCGCACGCATTAAACAAACCATCCATCTTATATTAAAACAATTAAGCGATAACTGTAGCTGGTCTGTCGACGAAAATTGTGAACAATTTTTAGACTGGGCTGCTGACTTGCACGAAATCGGCATTGATATTGCGCATAGCCAGTACCATAAACACAGCGCCTATATTATTGAAAACGGTGACTTGGCGGGTTTTTCTACCCAGGATCAGATTTTGTTGGCGTGTATCATACGCTCACATCGACGCAAATTTTCACAGACTATTTTTAACGACTTACCTGCCCCTTTTAATAGCTGCGCACCTTACCTGACGGTAGTCTTGCGACTGGCCGTATTGCTACACCGCAATCGCAATGAACAGGCGCTACCAGACTTTAAAATAGTCATTATAAAATCCAGAATTTACTTACGGTTTCCCAATGCGTGGCTAACACGGTCACCCCTGACGCATGCTGATTTAATCTTGGAAGCGGATTATCTTAAGGCAGCCGGGTTTAAACTCGATTTTGCCTAAACGCTGGTTTATGAAAACCCTATTTCGCATTTTTTTGGTTTTTCTCAGCACGGCGGTGATGTTGTGCGCCTTGTTGGTTTTTTTTGGCATCAGCGATCAACCTGATATTGCCGTGGGCTGGACGCTGACCCGCGTGGATATTGCCAGGGCAAAAAAAATCTTGTATGAAGGCGCTAAAACCAAACCCGACGAAATTAGTACCATTGAGCTAACCGAAGCCGACCTTAATCTTGCCGCCAATTATTTGTTAAATCGCTACCGAAAAAGCGCGGTCAACATTGAAATAAAAAACGAGGTGTTACGTTTCACGGTCACCATGACGCTACCCAAAAATAACTTGGGGCACTATTTAAATATTAGCTTTAGATTGGGCAATGATGACCACAGTGATTTACCCAGCCTGACCAAATTTAAAGCCGGAAAATTATTACTCCCGGCAAAATTTGCCGCCTTTGTTATCGACAATATTATTCGCCATACTTCCTTAAATAATTATTTTATTCTGGCAACCCGCCCCATCAAAACCGTTACCATTGACCCTGAAAAAATAACCATCAGCTATTACTCCAACATGGATAGCTTTATTCAGGCGCGAAATTTTTTAACGCAAACGAACGACAACCCCAACATTGACATTTATCAGCAAAAACTGGACGAAATCATAACCCGACATGACCCCGCCTGGCGCTTGTCACTGGCCGAGTTATTAAAGCCGCTATTTGCACTGGCACTGCAACGCTCTACTTTGGAAACTGCCATTGAAGAAAATAAAATAGCCATTATCGCGGTTAATAATTACGTTAACAGAAAAGAAACCAAAAAATTTCTGTCTTTTCCCGCCGCCGCCAAGTTATCGGCAGAAAAACGCTACCCGACTTTTTTATACAAAAGAACCGATCTTGCCCAACATTTCATAGGCTCAGCGGCCATTACCGCCTCTGTTAATGGTCAGGTAGCTAAAGTGGTGGGTGAAGAAAAGGAATTGAGCGATGCGCAAGGCGGCAGTGGTTTTAGTTTTATTGATTTAGCCGCCGACAAAGCCGGTACCCGCTTTGGTGAGCTGGCGACCTCGTCACCCGAAAATGCACGCAAGCTTCAAAAAGCCATGTCGGCCATCAAAGATTACAGTGATTTTATGCCCGACCCGACCGACCTTCCTGAACACATGAACGAAGCAGAATTTAAACAACGCTACCAGTCTGTTGATAGCGACGTTTATCAAGAATTATCAAAACAAATTGATGCCCGCATAGCTGCGACCCCCATTTACAAGCTGGATTGATAAAGTCGTAAAGCTTAGGCATCAAGTTAAGACATTTCACCACAAAGAACACGAAGATTTTGCTTTGGTTTTTCGGCTACCCACTTTAGACGGGACAAGCAAAAAGGCTTAGCCATCGATACGGTTAACTTAATGATAACGCATCAAAAGAGACCGTTCGCTGAGCGGAGTCGAAGCGAGTGGTCCGCTTCGACTCCGCTCAGCGAACGGCTTAACTTAATGATATAGAGCCATGTAGAAGTAAAGCGACATTCGATCACCCTCACCCCAGCCCTCTCCCTGAGG
The DNA here is from genome assembly GCA_903873045.1 of uncultured Methylococcaceae bacterium. Lineage (GTDB taxonomy): Bacteria > Pseudomonadota > Gammaproteobacteria > Methylococcales > Methylomonadaceae > Methylobacter_C. The sequence goes on from CAIQND010000567.1 coordinate 4,623, forward strand.
GAGAGGGAGCTTAATGTTGCTTTACTTCTAAGCCACTCTATAA
>CAIQND010000568.1 GCA_903873045.1 uncultured Methylococcaceae bacterium
CACAATTTCAGTTATGTGAGAGCATCATGGCGCAGGAACCAGCGATTAAGGCACTGATAGAGCAGCTAAAAGTCCAGTGAATAATTTAAGCGTCGCCGAATTAATGCAGCTGTTTCCACAGTCAGGAGAACTTGTCTGGATAGGTGTCAGGCCAGCACGAGGCGAGCCGATGATTACCGTGAGTGAAGTCATGGTCAATCAACGTTCCGGCTTGATAGGCGACCGTTACAACGGCAGTAGCGGCAAACGGCAGGTGACGTTAATTCAGTGGGAGCATTTGGCCGTACTTGAATCGATTATGGGTAGACCCGTTACACCCGAATTATTACGGCGTAATTTGGTGATTAAAGGCATCAATTTACTGGCATTAAAAAACCGGAAATTTCGGATGGGTGAGGCTGTTTTTCAAACAACCGGATTTTGCCATCCCTGTTCAAGAATGGAAAAAATACTGGGCATCGGCGGTTATAACGCCATGCGCGGTCATGGCGGCTTAACCGCCCAAGTGCTAACGGGTGGTTTGATGCACGTTGGTGATAAATTGACCGCTTTACCGGATGAGGATTTGCTTTGCGGTTAAAAGCTCCTGTAGAACAACGCTGGTTTTGCCCTATTATTAGATGAGGTGATTACTTCGCTTCAGGTGCCGGGGGCTTTTTTTGTATTGGCGGACGTTTATGTGTTGAGTCGGGCTAAATTATGATTTTTATCCGGTTTACTGTTGTGGTGTAAAATCACCGGAATTTTTACCTTACTCCCGTTTAGTTTGGCTTACCGTTCTGGACAAGGATTAAAAATTAGATTAGATTCACACCTTATTAACCCATTACATGACCCATACACAGCAAAAAATTATGAAAAAATTAATCAGCACTTTTTTTTTATTATCGGTAATGAGCTGTTCCGCCGTTGCGCAATCGCAGGGCATCGAGAAAACCGATCCCGGTTTTGTTTTATTGGATGTCTTGCTTTACCGGCCAGTGGGCTTGGTCGCAACCCTTGTTGGCACGGCGGTGTTTGTAGGAGTGAGTCCTTTAACGGCTTTAGCATCCATTCCGAAACCACACGATGCGTTTGCCAAAATCAGTAATATTTTAATTGTATTTCCTGGTGCCTATACGTTTGTAAGGCCGATAGGTGATCGGGACTTTCCCTATTATGCATCCCCGTATAAACATAAACAGGTTGCGCCACAAAACAACACCGTGATGCCCAAGCAAAATCCTAACATTCCGGCCATACCAAAAGCACAGTCACCGCAACACACCCCAGATACCGGTAAGGGTTTATAGCTTGAAGATTAGCAAGCGGGTGTAGGGGTAGAAAATTTTCTACCCCTACCAATCTCCCCTTTGCCAAAAGGCGTGGGGGAATATTTCTTGCGAATTACCTAAGCCTTCGGCGGCACATAACCTTCTGGCATTTCGTTATTACCTTCAAACAGAAATTTGGTTCTTTCTTCTGCTAAATAAGCGCGGGCTTTTGGGTCAAAACTGGCCAATTTATTCTCATTGATCAGCATGGTTTGCTTGGTTAACCATTCTTTCCAGGCGGCTTTCGATATTTTCTCATATATTTCCTGCCCTTTTGGCCCCGGAAATGGTGCCTCATCAAAGCCTTCAGCTTCTATGCCCAGTTTTACGCACTTAACCATTCTAGTCATTGTCATCCTCGTGTATGTTGTTGCAACAGTAATTTAATCGGTGCCGGTAATCCCAGCGTGTTAATCTGCTTAGCGTTATACCAGACAGTTTGATTGGCTTCCATCACAAAATTTATAAGGTTATCCGTTTGCATAAGCACAGGCGTGTAATCCAGGTGATAATGGGAAAACGTGTGGCGCTGGGTTGCCAGTGTTTGTGTATCAATAACTGTCCGGTTTTTTATTAAACACCAAGTGTGCGCAGATTCAATGCTGTCAAATTCCGGCAGGCTCCATAAGCCGCCCCAGATTCCGGTCGGGGGTCTTTTTTCCAGTAAGATCTGGTTGAGATGATTACTGAGCAACAAGAAAACAAGCTGTTTAACCGGTA
>CAIQND010000569.1 GCA_903873045.1 uncultured Methylococcaceae bacterium
GAGGTACACAGAGTTCTTGACGTTTTTGAACAGATCATAGTTGGCATTATGAGTTGTTGCAATATCTGTCCCAGCTACACCACCCAATTGAGTGTAAAACAAGTTACCCATTTGGCTACCTTTCTGGTTATCACCAGAAAGGGCAGGAACAGTGGTGGGCAAGCTCCAGTCCGTATAGCCACCCAGTGTTAATTGGTCAGTCCACGCGACTGCAGCCGCCCAAGTCATTTTACCGTCGGCATCCATAACCGCTGGTTTGTGCCAGATTGGCATCGGCCACCCAAGTGATGTTATTCACATCGTCATAGACCATGCCGCCGGTACGTGCCACTAAGGACGCTTGTGCGCCGGTGCCGGCACTCAGACTTAATACAAATGCTGCTATTAATTTTTTATTCATAATTTTCTCAAAGTGATATACAGTTTTAAATTGCAAAAATGTTACATCGCTATTGACCACGCCGGAACGTGGGTAGGGACAGCCACGATGCTGTTTGCCGTTTTAAAATGATTAAAATAAAACAGCGGCGTTATGGTAAAAGACGGGGCGGTTAAATAAAACCTCTAAAGCTGACATTTAGCAAACTCTAATATAGATTTTGGCTGCCCGCAAGCCGCGTTATTCGTGCTGTCTTGGAATTTAGCGGTTCAGGCAGGCGCTGAAAAAAAATAAAAAAATTTTTGTATTTGTGGATTATTTTGATGATTGGTTAAATGAGGCGGCAATGGCTGCCGAATAAACGGCGTTAAGACGGGTGTTTAAGCAGTAGTAAGATGCGCATCGCGCACCTAAAATCGCATTTACTAAACGGTTTAATTTGCACCAAAATCACTTATTTTTTCTATCCGGTGTCTATTGGGTTTCTACTCTGGCATGGTTGTGGTGCGCGATGCGCACCCTACTCAGCTGATTTTTCGACGATTTAGAACCGATCAAAAATAGCTTGCTTTTTAATGGCAACACAGCCGTTACCGGCCGGCATTAAAAATATTTGTAAATTGCTGCCCGCCGTCAATACCGAGATATGTTGTCGCATTTTGCCGGCATTTTGTGCCTGTTTAAACTGCGTCTTGGCAATAACGTCACAGCTATTTGGCCAATAAATGACGGTTTCAAAGACAGCGTCACAGCCATAAGCCACCAACGGTGCAAAATCCATATTCGAATAAAACAAAACCGAACCATCAAAAACTTCCAGCGCTGCCGATAGCATGTGATCATTGAGGTGATCCGTCGGCATTAACAACATCGCGCCACTACTGCTGCTGTTCGCCAGAAAATCCGCCACCTGCTGAACGCGCCCTTGACAATGAACAACCCCTTGCCCCATCGCGTTAACCAATGGATTAACAGCTGGCTGCTTAGCCTGCTGGGGTGCAGCAAACGCCAAACCTTGACACACCCATAACATCAAACCAACCCATAACTCCCGGTTAAACATATCGCACCTCCCATCACCGTTTACGTTTCTTTTCAGAATCAGGTATCTCTTGTACTTGTGCCGGTACTTGTTCCTTCGCAACGGCAGCACGTTTATTGCTTACGCTGCCCTCCAGTTGCAGCAAACTGTTCCAACGTTGTTGCGTCAGCGGATTGCTTGCGCCCAGTGCAACATTCGTTACAGCGGCGGCATGACGCATCAACGGCAAAGCCTGATCGCGTTTACCCTGGTTTGCCAGCGCTACCGCCAAATTGTTTGCCGATTCAGCGGTTTGAATATGATTAACCCCCAGTATTTTTTCGCGTATCGCCACCGAGTCGTTAAACAACTTTTCCGCAGCCGCATAATTACGCACCGACAGCGCCAACATACCCAAGCTGTTAAGTCCGGTAGCGTATTGCACACTTTCCTTACCAAAACCTTTTTCCGACACCGTTAACAGCTTGTTCCAATACGTCTCGGCATCTTGCGACTTGCCGCCATTTTGTAACAGCGTTGCCAAATTGCTCAAAGAATTGTACAACGCCGGATAGGGAATAACCTTTGCCGATTCCAGATTCAACACAGCCTTGCGATAATAGCTTACGGCATCCTGGTTTTTACCGGTCGATTGATACAAAAAACCCATATTGCTATACGTTTCGCCCAATGCGGAATCAGAGGCATCCAAATTGGCTTCGCGGATAGTCAGTGCCTGGCGCAATGATTGCTCGGCATTGGTTAACAATTGCTGTTGCAACTGCGCTACGCCCAAACGATTCAATATATCAGCGCCCTCCAGAGATTCCATACCCTTGGCCGGCTTAATCTTGTGAAATATTTTTTCCGCTTCAGCCCACTTTCCTAAACCCGTCAAACTATTTGCCAGCTTAAGCTGCAACCCCTCCAACGAGACGGACTTATCCGCCAGCTTTTCACGTAACGTTAATGCCTGCTGATAGTTATTAGCGGCGGCAAGGGTATTAACCGGTACCAGAACATCCCCCAACTTTTCCAACGACTCCGCATGCAACTTTGAATCCGGCTGCGTACGTTCCAGCCATTGTTCAGCAAACGGACAGTCCTTATCAGCCGTTTTTGTATCCTTGGCATCCAGCGCTTTTTGGCACGAAGCCAGCACTGATTCCGGGCTAAGACTACTGGTTGAGACACGCTCACCAAGCTGCTCGCAGCCAGTGATTGTAGCGAATGTTAATACTAAATACCCAAAACGATAAGACATATAACTCCATAAAAACAGTAATACAAACCAGACACTTACTTTATCCTAAAAACCCCGGTTTATCCACGAAAAATACGAAAGAAACGAAATGAATCAGTAGGTTGTATTGATTTATCTATCCATTCACCCTTTAGGCATAAGTATAGACTGGCTTAGAAGTAAAGCAACATTAAGCCCTCGCTATGTCCTCCCCCTTTGAAAAAGGGGGATTGAGGGGGATTTATCTAATAAAATCTCCCCTAAGGAATGTGCATGAAATAACTTCGGCATCTTGCTCCCTCTCCCTCTGGGAGAGGGCTGGGGTGAGGGAATATAAATGGTCAAGTTATTTCATGCGCGTTCCTAACCCCTCTTTGTTAAAGAGGGGAACTGAATACATAAAAAAAGCCCCGTCGCAGAACGAGAGGCTGGTTTGGGTGACGTAGGGGCTGGCGACTGCCAGCCCCTACGATCAGACTATTCGGGCAGTAACGCCCGAACCCGCCACATTAAAAGCTATAGCCGGCACCGACAGAAGCTGCCATAGAGCTGGTACTGCCAAAGCCGGTACCAAAGCTGGCACCTACGCTAAAGTTTTCAGCAATCGTTGCCTTACCTCCAAAAGCGATTGCTTGTTGTCCCGCATAAAAGCCGCCGCCCATACCAATCGAGTAATTTTTACCGGCAGCTGGCGCAGGTATCGCCGCCATGGCAGCAATTTGCGCGATACCACTGTAGGCACGGTTCGCGGTTTGATTGACCGAATTATTCAGATTGTTAAACTGATTCATGTTGACCGCATCAGTCCCCGCCGTACCAGCCGCTACACCATGTAATTGAACTGCGTTACCGGTAGCCGCATTTTGAAAGGTCGCACCGTTGTCATTCAAGGTCATACTGGTAGATTGGGTACCGCCGGACATGGTGGC
>CAIQND010000570.1 GCA_903873045.1 uncultured Methylococcaceae bacterium
GATAGTGCTATTGAGCGTATTTTGTTAGTCGGACTGGGCGAAAACAAGCCTTTATCAGGTAAAGATTATAAAAAAGCGCTGCTTGCCGCTATTAACAGCCTGAAAAAAACCGCAATAAAATCTGTTGCCTGTAGCTTGGCAGAAACTGACGTTATTGGCGCTGACAGGCAGTGGAAAACACGTCAAATCATCGAAGTATTTAGCGATGCGGTTTATCAATTTACGGCCTACAAATCGGATAAAGAAACGGACAGTAAAGTTGAAAAAATCAGCATTACCTCGCCAGAAACAGAACAGGCGCTTGCCCAAGCAGGTCTGATTCAAGGCAAAGCCATTGCTGACGGCATTAACTTAACCAAACTGTTAAGCGATTTGCCAGGTAATATCTGCACCCCCAATTATCTTGCCGAACAAGCGTTGGAGCTGGGCAAACAATACCCCGGCCTTGACATCAGCATCCTTGAAGAAGCCGACATGGAAAAGTTGGGCATGGGTGCTTTGTTATCGGTTTCACGCGGTAGCCGCCAACCCGCCAAAATGATTATTTTAGAGTATCGTAACGGTGAGAAAAACGGCAAGCCTATCGTCTTAATCGGCAAAGGTCTTACCTTTGATGCCGGTGGTATTTCCTTAAAACAAGCGCCCGGCATGGATGAGATGAAATACGACATGTGCGGTGGCGCAACGGTTCTGGGAACCTTGCTGGCCGCCGCACAAATGCAACTGCCACTGAATATTATCGGCCTGATCCCTTCATCGGAAAATATGCCGGATGGTGATGCCAATAAACCGGGCGATATTTTAACCAGCATGTCCGGCAAAACCATTGAAGTGCTAAACACCGACGCCGAAGGCCGCTTGCTGCTTTGTGACACCTTAACCTATGCAGAAAGATTCAATCCCGATGTCGTAATCGACATGGCCACCTTAACCGGCGCTTGTCTGGTGGCCTTGGGTCGTGTGCCCAGCGGCTTGCTGGGCAATAATGACGCGTTATGTAATGACTTGCTGGCGGCCAGTGAAACCGCCACCGATAGCTTGTGGCGTTTGCCGTTGTGGGAAGAATATCAGGAGCAACTTAAATCCAACTTTGCCGACCTGGCTAATGTCGGCGGCAAAGATGCCGGCACCATTACTGCGGCCTGTTTTCTGTCACAATTTGCCGAAAACTTCCATTGGGCGCATCTCGATATTGCCGGTACGGCATGGCGCACCGGCCAAAATAAAGGCGCAACCGGTCGTCCAGTTCCCTTATTAAGCCAATATTTGATAAACCGGGCGCATGGCTGAAGTCAGCTTTTATATCCTGCCGTCAGAATCGACACAGGAACGTTATGAGTTCGCCTGCAAGCTCATCGAAAAAACGTATCGTAGCGGTTGTTTTTGTTATGTGCTCACTGACGATGCAGCACAAAGCCAAAAAATAGACGACCTGCTCTGGACTTTCAGGGCAGGCAGTTTTATTCCGCACCAAATTTACACAGGCGAACTGCTCGCCCTTGAAAAAGTCATCTTGATTGGCTCACTGGAGGTGCCTGAGCTCTGGCAAAAAACCGTCATTAACCTGTCGTCGTATTGCCCCAAACAGTTCGATAACATTGAGCGCATTCTTGAGATACTAGATAATAGCGAAGCCACCAAAGAACTCGGCAGAGATCGCTATCGGCAGTATCACCAGTCCGGTGTCACCATAACGACCCATAAAATCGGGCATTAAAGTTTAGTGGATGCGAACCCTACTTCGTAGGAGCGACACCACCGTCGCGACTAACGTTTCAAATCGCGACGTAGGCGTCGCTCCCACAATAAATCTATCCATTTTCTACACTTACCGCAACACAAGGAACACGATGCAACTTCAGCTTGAAGATTTGCTTTATCAAAACAAAGCCATACAAAGCGCAGTTGAACTCTTTAAAGGTCAAAGCAGGAATGTATCCGAACGTCCGTTACTCTCTCAAAGCAACACCGCAGATATTACCCCAAACCAGTGTTTACTCAGCCTGGAGCAGCTACACGACAACAAGCTCGGTATTCTGCTACAAAATAACCTTGCCGAAAACGAGGCCGCTTTAAGCGAAGAACCGCAAATCTGTATCGAAATGGAAACCGGCACCGGTAAAACACTGGTGTATATTCGCACCCTGTACGAACTTTATCAGCACTACGGTTACACCAAGTTTATCATTCTGGTGCCTTCAATCGCGGTTAAAGAAGGTATTATCAACACCTTCGAAATATTTGCGCGGAAAGTATGGGGCTGACAAAGTAGAAAATAAACAGACCGGCCATGAGATTGTATTTTATCGTGATGGAATTGAAGCCTCAGTAAAGAATAGAAAGCTTTTAGCGCGATGCCTTTATGCCATATTGCCACAATTACTAAGAGAATCAGCTTATGCGGGTTATGAAGAGAATACCAAGCTGGAGAAAAAGCCGCATGTTTTTGGTTATGAAACCTATTATGCCGCTGTCTCAATAGACGGAAAATTTTATTCAGTAAGAATTGCAGTTGACCGAATTAAAAACAATGTACGTGGTAGAGGATATTATTATCATCAGGTTGAAGAGGTATCACTAGGCGACGAAGTCGGATCAACCCGGGTTCTATCTGACTCAACGAGTCAGGTGAGCACCCCTTCATCGCCTAATGGCAAAATTATACTAAGCCAACTAACAGGAAAAGTCAATAACGATGCTTCCAA
>CAIQND010000571.1 GCA_903873045.1 uncultured Methylococcaceae bacterium
CAACAAGCTGTTTAAGTTAATTACGCCTCTTTAAAAAATCTCCCCTAACCCCTCTTTTTCAAAGAGGGGAACTGAACAATACCGAAGTTAGACCTGGCAGGTTTATAAAATCTGCCAGGTCTGTCCCATGTTAATTACAATGAAGTTACTATTTGTTGCATAAGGACACACTGATAAATGCTGGATAAACGGCTTAAATAGCCGCTTTTTTTAGCAGACTCAATTTCAAATTATTTGGATGATGTCTCGGCATTAAGCCACAATAAAAACAGCTCGTAACCTAACGCTAATGTTACGGCTCCAATAAAAAGACCAATAACACCCGAATTGAGAAGACCGCCAATGGCACCGATAAAAATAATGGCCATCGGTGTTTTTACGCCTCTACCCAGCAGAATCGGTTTAAGAATATTGTCTATCAAGCTAAGCGGGATACTCCAGATCAAAAATGCGACAGCAGTAAAGGTATCCGCGTTATAAAACAGATAGATGACGACGGGAATCAAGATCGGCCCAGTACCAATCTGGGCTATCGACAGAATCAGACAAAGCAACGCCCAAAGACCTGCTGCAGGTAGACCCACCACCATAAAACTGATACCTGCCAGCAGACTTTGAATCAAGGCAACCCCTAAAATACCATTAGCGACACTCCGTACGGTCGCTTCTGCCAAGTCAGCAAAATCTTCACCTTTTTCAGGTGCAAGCCGATGGGTAATAGCGCGGGCTATGCGATTGCCACCGCCACCGCTGGAATTAGCCAATAATATACCGGCAATAATGATGGCAACCACAAAACGTAAAATGGCAATACCGGCACCGGTTGCCGCTGATAACAGCCAACTACCGATAACTTTAAGTACCGGACTCAGCTGCTGCAAAGCACTATGAATATTTTCCGAGGCCAACAACCAAAACTTGGCGAGCGGTTCGCCAATCAGCATGATGTTACCCAAACTCTCGGGCGGGGGTGGAATTGACAGGGAGCCGTCTTTTATCTTATCAACCAGCATTTTTATCCCGCCAATCAGCGTGTCTGTCAACAGCACGGTGGGAACAATCATGATAATCAGAAAAGCAAAAGTAAATAACGTCGCCGCCGTTTTATGCCGATTACCCAGCACTTCCCGCAATCGATTGTAAAGTGGATGAGCGGCAATGGCAATAATTATTCCCCAGATGATAGGTTCTATAAAAGGGCCAACAATCTTTAAACACCAGACGGTAATAATCAATAACAGCCCTATGCGAATAGTGGCCTCCAGTGATCTATGAAAAAAAATGTTGTCGCCTGTTGATAGATTGGAATCATTCATAATGAGAGTTTTTTAAAATTTATTTTAAGGAAGTAAGCAGATTTTCAAACATATTTTAAACAATCAAAAGCAACTCATAACAGGCTTTTTTATAATATAAGCTATATCGACTTTCCATACAATGGTTAAACCTGCCGCATAACTTAAGCCGGATGGTTTTTGCAAATCCAGCCCTGCTTAGTGACCCATCGTAATCATGGTAAACTTTCTATCATTAAAACCAAACTATAGCCTAACTACCGATGCCCGAATTACCTGAAGTTGAAACAACCTGTCGTGGCATTGCGCCACATATTGAAGGGCAAACGCTTAAACAGATTATTATTCGTCAACCCAAATTACGCTGGCCTGTGCCGGAAACACTGTGCGATATTTTAACGGGTCTCAGTATTCAATCCGTTTCCAGGCGTGCCAAGTATCTGCTCTTTGCGACCGATGCCGGCACGATGCTGGTGCATTTAGGCATGTCGGGCAGTTTGCGCATTATAACGACAAATCAGAGTGCGGGTAAACATGATCATATTGATTTTATTTTTAACAACGACAAAGTGCTGCGCTTTAACGATCCACGCCGGTTTGGCGCGGTATTATGGACATCTGCACCTATTGCAGAACACAAGTTGCTTAAAGATTTAGGCCCCGAACCCTTATTAGCTGATTTTACTGGTGAGCTGCTTTATACCCTGTCCAGAAACCGGAAAGTGCCAGTAAAAACATTTATTATGGATAGTCACATTGTGGTGGGCGTTGGTAATATTTACGCAAATGAAGCGTTGTTTATGGCGGGGATTTTGCCCTCGCGCCAAGCAGGAAAGATTTCTTTGGCGCGTTATGAAAGATTGGCGGAATGTATTCGGGTAATTTTACAAAACTCCATTCAACAAGGCGGCACTACCTTACGAGACTTTGTTAATGAAGCCGGAAACCCCGGTTATTTCAAGCAACAACTTAAGGTTTACGGCCGCAAGGGCTTGCCGTGTATTGACTGCCAACAACCCTTAAACGAGATAAGACTAGCTAACCGCTCAACGGTTTTTTGTGATGTTTGTCAGCGCTAACGGATGCACGTAGAAATAAGAGAAATAGCGGCACAACTTGCTTTATAAAGATTAGCCCCTATAATTGTCGTCTGCTTTCAGGTTCCAGAAGATAGTTAAATCTAATGGTTAAACGGGAAGTCGGTAAGGTTTACACCAAATCCGACGCTGCCCCCGCAACGGTATATAAGTAAAGAATCATCAGTACGCCACTGTGTATAACATGGGAAGGTGATGATTCAGGTTAACGCCACTTATAAGCCCGGAGACCGGCCTAAAAGTATAATTCGCAACAGCGGAGGGCTGTTTTGCGTAGTGATTACGCGCCCCCGTGTTTTTCATTTATCTTCTGTTGTCCTCCGCTGTTATTACTCAATCTTTATGCGCGGGCGGCGCAGAGGACAATTATGCAAAAAATTATAGCCAGCTCTTTATTACTTGTGGGTTTTAATGCCCAGTCACACGCACAACAAAATCCTGCCGACAATTCTTTAGAACTACCTAATATGGTGGTTACGGCAACCAGAACCGAGACGCCTGAAAATGAAATCGGTAGCGCAATAACCGTTATTACCGCTGAGGATATTGCGGCTAAACACGTTAATAACGTAGCGGATGCCTTGCGGACAGTGCCGGGTTTGGATGTAATTAGATCGGGTGGGCCAGGTCAACCTACTGCGGTATATCTTCGAGGCGCAAATGCTAACCATACCTTAGTGTTGGTCGATGGCGTAGAGATGAATGATCCTTCCAGCACCAATGGCTCTTTTGATTTTGCAAACCTTCAGACAGATAACATAGAACGGATTGAGGTTGTTAGAGGCGCGGCCAGTGCGGCTTATGGATCTGATGCGATGGGTGGTGTTATTAACGTGATTACTAAAAAAGGTAAAGGTGATGCCAAATTTACAGGGAATGCCGAAGGCGGCTCGTATGATACATGGAAAACAATAGGTTCTGTTTCCGGTAGTACTGAGCGTGTTAATTATAGCTTGGATGCATCAAGACTTGAGACTGCCGGGTTCTCGACCGCAGACAAGAATCTGGGTAATCTTAATCCAAATGGATATAGAAATACTACAGTGAGTGGTCGCTCAGGTATTAATATTACAGACAATCTGGATTTAGGGGTCACCTTGCGTTATAACGAAGGCAAAAATTTCTATGATGATGGTGGCGGTGTTAATTATGATAATACAGGCAATTATAATACCTTCAATGAATTGTTTACTCGTGGTTTTGGGCACCTTAAATTATTTGATGGTTTATGGGAGCAAACATTAGGCGCAGCTTATAGTCGTACGGATCGAAATAATGTAAATGTTTTTAGTCCAGTTTCTCCTACTAGCTTTAATGGTGTTTCGACTAATTTAGGTGAAAAGGTGAAATTGGATTACCAAAATATCTTCCATGTTCATAAATCCAATACTGTTACACTAGGGATAGAAGAAGAGGCGGATAGTTTAAGTAGTTCGTCGGTATCTCCAGATTATGGGGTTAATGCATCAATTCCGTCAAAGACGATGAATACGATCAGTGGTTATTTGCAAGATCAGATAAGCTTATTTGATCGTTCCTTTACTACCGTGGGTGTGAGGTATGACGAAAATAATCGTTTTGGTGGTCATGAAACTTGGCGAGTCAATGAGTTATATAACATTAAAGAAACAGGTACGCGTTTAAAAGGAAATTACGGCACTGGCTTTAAGGCACCCTCGTTAAATCAACTTTATGACACTATTTATGGTTCAGGCAATCCTGACTTAAAGCCTGAAACCAGCATTAACTGGGATGTAGGTCTGGAACAAGATTTTTATCGAAAAAAAGTTACAACCGGTGTTAGTTATTTCAATAATACTTTTAATAATTTGATTCAGTATTTAAGTGTACCGCCTTATACAAACAATAATGTCAGTCGTGCTAAAACAAGTGGCGTTGAAACATTTATGGAAGTGCGACCCTTAACTGATCTAACATTACGAGGTACTTATACTTATCAGCAAACATTGAACATGGTTACGGATACTCAATTGCTACGTAGACCTAGAGACAAGGCTAGTTTTGATGCAGATTATCAATTTCTTGAAAAGGCACACATTCACTTTAATGTATTAATGGTTGGTCAGAAAGCGGATACCGCTTATGTGTCTTATTCATCGGTGCCCGTAGCAATTGCCGGTTATACGCTACTTAATCTTGCTGGCAGTTACGACGTAAATAAGTATTTGCAACTGTCAGGGCGGATAGATAACCTGCTTAATAAGCAGTACGAAGAAGTCTATGGCTACGGAACCTCTGGTGTTGCCGGGTACGGTGGAGTTAAATTAGCCTACTAAACAGGATGCTATAACGATTAACTTACATTCTGCCTATCACATCAACAAAAACTGGATGTTAAGTGCTAAATTAAACAACCTTTTGGATAAGCAATATCAACTAGTTGACACTTATAACACAGCGGGTAGAAACTTTTTCCTTTCAATCCATTATAATAACTAACCCATACGCCAAGGACGGCATATTTTTAATCCACCACACTATAAAACTATGAACATAAAACAATGGCTAAAAGCCGAGTATTTACCTATCCCGTTGATTGC
>CAIQND010000572.1 GCA_903873045.1 uncultured Methylococcaceae bacterium
CCGTGTCTTTTCCACCGGCCACCACCTTTTCCGCCGCCAAGTCATTCGCATCATAATTGCTTTGGATCAACGCGCCGGTGTTATCGCGCTGCTCAGCCCGAAGCTTTTCCACCTCTGCCCGTACCGCTCTAAGTTCCAGGATCACTTCTTGCAAGGCTTTATTATCACTGCCCAATAGGGTCTTAGACTGGGCATTGCTGAATAGTTGGCTGGGGCCGGTATGCTCAAGCTCGGGGCCGTGTTCGCCAACGATGCGCCAGCCGCCGGTATGTGCGCCACCGGTGGCGAATTTGGGCGTTAATGTCCACATACCCTCGGCTGAAACTTTCAGATTAGGATTGTAACTTTCATCAAATCTACCCGCTATGCTTCTTAGGTAGCTATTGACCGCCTCTGATCCTGCCGCGCTTGGGTGCGCTTGATAAGCCGCCACTAATTGAGTCACTTGCATTCTTGCTGCTGCATAGTCAGCGGATCTTGCCGCCGCCTCAGCCGCCGCCTTATCTGCTGCCGCCCTGTCAATTCCGGCCTGAGTAACGGCTTGTTTTGCAGCGGCATCGGCCTTGTCCCGTTCGGCTTGCAGGGTTTGCAGCGAGACAATGGCTGAGGTTACACCTGCCAACGCATCCTTAACCGACAACACTGAGGTGTTAATCGTTAGTAGCCCATCCACGGATTTGGTCAGTTGTTCAAGCTGTTTTTCTGCGTCGGTTTGTTGTGCTGTTGCAGCAAGCCCCATACTGTCTATCAAGCCCATAACTTGCTGATAATCAGTTGTGTATCCGCTGCCACTGGCATTATAGGTTTTTGAAGCATCCAGAAACGTGGTCAGTTTGGTATTGATACTGCCCACTGCCGCATCATAAGCCGACTTGCTGGCCGTTGTTGTCCCTGCCCCGCCTTGTATGGTGTTATAGGCATCGCCTGCTTGCCTGCGGGCTTCGTTGTATTTATCCAGCGGCGTGCCGGTTGACAGATTGCCCAGCGCCAACGAGTCTTTCAGCGTTTTTAACGAGGCAACAAAGGACGACAACTTGCTGATCGTGGCGGTGATGGCATCCGACTCCGTTTTATAAGCCGTGGCCAGGTTGCTTTTTGCCGTGGCAATAGCGTCGGTATAGGTTTTAGTTTGCGCATCCAAGGCCGTGTAATAGGTATCGGCGGCTGCGCTTAAGCTAAGCAATACCGTGTATGCCTTTTGACCTGATGCAGTCTGTAGATCAAGCCCCTCGATTAATTGTCGGTAGCCGTCGCGGGTTTGCGGCAATACTGCCAGCACGGTCAGTAATGCCGCGCTTAAGGAGGTATAAGACGCGGCCTGCTTTTCATTATTGGTATAAAACTTGTCAAAATAGGCTGTAAATTGCTTTTGAAACTCCGCCAGCCCACCGGCTGCTTGTACCAAGGCATCACTGATCGCAATGGCATTGGCTGCCAGGCTTAAGCCGGAGGTTGCCAGCGCGTCTTTGACCACGGCAATTTCTGAGGCAATACGGATGGCGGTTTCCAGCATTCCTTCACCGAGCTGTTGATACTGCTTAAGGATCCCACCAAAGACATTGGTTGCCATAGTATCTAATGTGGCTGATATAACCCCATTCAGAACCTTTGCGGCATCGGCTCCCGATAGGCCTCGCAACTCAACTTTTAGGGCAGGGATAATGGTGGCGTTGACTTGGGCGCTTAAGTCTCCCCCGAAAGCAGTGGCCAGCGACAACATGGTTGACCCCATGGCTTTGTAAACCATAGTGAGTGAGTCCGTTATGCTGGCATCAAGGCCAGATAATATCTCGCTGTAGGATACTTTATCCGATCCAAACCAACTGCTGACTGTTTTTTTAACGGTCGCGTATTGCTGCCCTACGATGCCTTGACCGCTCATGATGTCGCCCACACTGGCTGCACCTGTCTGGATTCCGCTACCCGTTATTTCTTTCTTTGCGCTTCCAAAAAGCCCCTGCCAAAATGGCCCCATAGCATTTACAAATGATTCCCATCCAGATATATTTGGAGTAGCGACATTTGTTAGTCCACCCGATTGAAACAACTTGTCAATAGTGCTTGCTGTTCCAGTTTTCAATGCTGATATACCCGTATTAATACCGCGTAATTCTGAATACTCAGACGCATGGATGCTCTTTAACAGATCCCAGGTTTTGGTGACCGACTCGGAAACGGCCGACTTGTCGCCTAATACGGTACCTGTACCGGTGTCAGTTTTTGGCGGCTCCATATTGCTACTGCTGCCGCCTGACATAGCAAAGCCTAAGCCTGCCATCACTGCGGCCATTGCCGCCACACCGGCAAAGCCCCACGGCCCCAAATCCCTAAACATGGCAGATGCCCCCGCAATCAGGTTTTTGCCTGTCTTTATGACTGACATCGCAATCTCTTTGGCATCCATCGCCAGCCGGGCAATTGACAAGGTCACCTCAATCGCATGAAAAGCTTTGGCCGCTGTAGATTTTTGATCAAACAGCTTGGCCGCTGCCCCGGCTATTTGGCTCGCGCCCGTTAATTGCGCTTTGGTATTATCCGCATTTAACTTGGCTTCTTCCTTGGCGTACTTGGCAACATTAGCCGCTTTTTCAGCCGGATCTTTTGTGGAGTCGTTAAGCGCCTGCATCTTGGCATTTTCATCCAGCGCCTTGGTGTTGGCGGCGATTGAATTGACCATACTATCAAACGCGCCGGCCACGGCATGAATCCCGCCTAACGCCCCATCGAATACCGCCGAAGTCACTGCGCCCAGGTCTGAGGTTTTGACGTGGGCATCATCGAGTGATTTGTTATAGGCGTCCAGTGCTTGCCTGGCATCGTCAGTTTTTTTATTGCTGATTTCGGTCTTTATATTCAGGTTATTTTGCTGTATTAACGGCGCTGCTTGTTCCGGGCTTAAATGCTGATTCTCCAAGGTCTTGGCATAATAAGCACTGGCCGACAGCGTTAATTGA
>CAIQND010000573.1 GCA_903873045.1 uncultured Methylococcaceae bacterium
CCGTCGGGGCGAAACTTTTGTTACCCGTAAAATAACCCGTGGCCTGAGCAATATTGCCATGGGTCTGGAGCAGTGCTTATTCATGGGTAACATGGATTCACTCAGAGATTGGGGACATGCCAAGGATTTTGTGCGCATGCAGTGGATGATGATGCAACAAGAACAACCCGAAGATTTTGTTATCGCAACCGGTGTGCAATATTCGGTACGGCAGTTTATTGAAATGGCCGCCGGCGAACTGGGAATAACTATTCGTTGGGAAGGCTCCGGCGTTGACGAAAAAGGTTTTGTTGACGAAATTCAAGGCAACAAAGCCCCCGGCTTAACTGTCGGTCAAACCATTGTCGCCATTGATTCGCGTTATTTTAGACCGGCTGAAGTGGAAACCTTGTTGGGTGATCCCAGCAAAGCCAAAGAGAAATTGGGTTGGGTGCCGCAAATTACTTTGCAAGAAATGATCGCTGAAATGGTCGCCTGTGATCTTGATGAAGCCAAAAAACATGCCCTGTTAAAAGAACAAGGTTTTAACGTTGCGGTTAGCCGGGAATAACCACATGACCGATAAACAACAAAAGATCTATGTCGCGGGACACCGTGGCATGGTGGGAACGGCCCTTGTTAAGCAGTTACATGACGCAGGCTATCAAAATACCGTTGTGCGCACCCATGCTCAACTGGATTTAACCGACCAGGCCGCCGTGCGTGATTTTATGCAGCAAGAACAGCCACAGCAAGTGATCCTGGCGGCAGCCAAAGTGGGTGGCATTCATGCCAACAACGCGTATCCGGCTGAATTTATCTACCAAAATCTGATGATGGAAGCCAACATCGTCCATCAGGCCTGGGCGATCGGTTGCCAGCAACTCCTGTTTTTGGGCAGTTCCTGCATTTACCCCAAACTGGCCACCCAGCCCATGCAAGAAAGTGCCTTGTTGACCGGCACCCTGGAAACCACCAATGAGCCTTATGCCATCGCCAAAATTGCCGGCATCAAACTGTGTGAATCTTACAACCGTCAGTACGGCACCGATTATCGCTCAGTGATGCCGACCAATCTTTATGGCGAAAATGACAACTTTCATTTGGAAAACAGTCATGTTATTCCCGCCATGATCAGAAAGTTTCATGACGCCAAAACCAGCCAAGCACCCACCGTTACCCTGTGGGGCACCGGCACCGCCAGGCGCGAGTTTTTGCATGTCGATGATATGGCGGCGGCCTGCTTGCATGTGCAGGGCTTAAGTAAAGAACATTATCAAGCTTGCACCGAACCCATGCTGTCACACCTTAATGTCGGTACCGGCACCGATGTGACCATCCGTGAATTGGCAGAAACCATCCAGCACGTTGTCGGGTTTAAAGGTGAGATTATTTGGGATAGCAGCAAACTGGACGGTGCGCCCAGAAAGTTGATGGATGTCAATAAAATCAAGTCACTGGACTGGCAACCGCAGATAACCCTGACCGATGGCCTGGCTAGCACCTATCGCTGGTTTGTTGAGCACCATAGTGAGATTAAAGCGCAATAAAGTTTGGCTCTTCTGACTTTGGCGTGGTCAATAAAGTTTTTAAAAAAAAATTTGATATGATCTATTAATCACTTGGCAGATTCTAAAATAATAACCATTTTTTCGGGCTACCCGCTTTAGACGGGACAAGCAAAAAGGTTTAACCGTCAATAGGGTTAATTTAATGATAAAGCATTATAAGAGACCGTTGGGCGCATCCGCTATTTGGGGGAGCGACTAAAAGATTGGGTTGCTCAGTTACTTAAAGCCCTCTCCAGCGGGAGAGGGTTGGGAGAGGGGAAATTAAAGTGGAGAAAATCCTTATTTAATCCCTCATCCCAACCTTCTCCCGCTGGAGAAGGAGCA
>CAIQND010000574.1 GCA_903873045.1 uncultured Methylococcaceae bacterium
AGTAATGTAAGGCAAGTTAACATCGGTTTGTTGGCTTGAAGACAATTCGATCTTGGCTTTTTCTGCCGCTTCTTTTAAACGTTGCAGTGCCAAGGGATCGTTGTGTACATCTACGCCACTTTCTTTTTTAAACTCGGCGGCCAGAAACTCAATAACTCTTGAGTCAAAATCTTCGCCACCCAAGAAAGTGTCACCATTGGTTGATAATACTTCAAATTGATGTTCGCCATCAATTTCAGCAATTTCAATGATGGAAATATCAAAAGTACCGCCACCCAAATCATAAACGGCAATTTTGGTGTCGCCTTTAGGCTTGTCCATACCAAATGCCAATGCAGAGGCAGTGGGCTCGTTAATGATACGTCTGACTTCCAAGCCGGCAATACGACCTGCGTCTTTAGTGGCTTGACGTTGTGAATCATTAAAATAAGCAGGAACCGTAATAACCGCTTCGGTTACTGCTTCGCCTAAATAGGCTTCGGCATCTTTTTTTAATTTCATCAAAATGCGGGCTGAAATTTCTGGCGAGGCCATTTTTTTGCCATGCACTTCTACCCATGCATCACCGTTTTCTGCTTCGACGATTGAATAAGGCACCATTTTGATGTCTTTTTGTACGACATCATCTTTAAAACGACGACCGATCAAACGCTTAATGGCAAACAGGGTGTTTTTGGGATTGGTAACCGCTTGGCGTTTTGCCGACTGGCCTACCAACACTTCATCATCACTGCTAAAAGCAATAATGGAAGGCGTAGTACGCGCACCTTCACTGTTTTCAATTACTTTTGCCACGCCGTTTTCCAACACCGCAACACACGAGTTGGTTGTTCCTAAATCTATGCCAATTATTTTAGCCATTGCCTGCTCCAGACTGAATTTGTGTAAAAAATGTAAAAGTTAGGGTCGATATGGGGGCTGTTTTATGGTGTTCAAGCCTACGCATTATCTTCTGACGGTTTTTCGGCGGCTTTTGCCACCACCACCATCGCGGGTCTTAGTAAACGTCCATTCAGGACATAACCTTTTTGAAACACGTTAACGACGGTATTGGGTTCGGCACCTTCCACTTCTTGCATCATCATCGCTTGATGGTGTTCTGCGTTAAAAGGTTGCCCCAAAGGATCAATGGCAACGATGTTAAATTTTTCAAACAAGGCTTCAAACTGTTTAATCGTTAAATCACTACCTTCCCTGAATTTTTTTACGTCCTCGCTATCGCCGGTTGCCGCTTGCAAGCCCAAAACCAGGCTGTCAAATACCGGCAGTAAGGCTTTGCCAAAACTGGTTAAGGCAAATTTATGGGCATCTTCCAGATCCTTTTGAGTTCTTCTTCTCAGGTTTTCCATTTCCGCCTGGGTGCGAACGGCTTTATCCCAAGACTCATGCGCTTTTTGCTTGGCTTCTTCCAGTTCTTGTTTCAGTTCTTCAATGGTATATTCATGCTCACCCACTTCAGTGTGTGCGTGCTCTTCATTGACAATTTCAGTTTCAGTCTCGGATTCAACAGCACTATCAACCTGTGATTCAGGTGTTTCCTGATCAATACTCATCTTTTTTGTTCCTTTGCTCTAGTTGTGGTAACGCGCTTAAATGCACAAATAAATATTGTTACTTATCATGGGGTCGATGTTTTTGGATTCAAGGCTGCACCTAATAATTTTGCTGTCACATCGATAAACGGAATGATTTTTTCATAAGCCATGCGCGTTGGCCCGATAACGCCGAGTACACCGACTACTTCATCATTAACCGAATAAGCAGAGGTAACCAGACTGCAATGATCAAATGCCTGATAACCAGATTCTTCGCCGATAAAAATTTGCACCCCTTCGGCTTTCATGGATTGATCCAGCAAATGAATTACATCCTGCTTTTGACTAAACGCTTCAAACAGCTTTTTTAAATGATTCCGGTCTGACAACTCGGAAAAGCCCATTAAATTGGTTTCCCCCGCCAGCACATAATCATCTTTTTCGTTGCCCGATTCAAACGTCAATTGCGCCATTTTTATTGCATCCAGCATCGCTTGATTCATGCGTTCCTGATCCGCTTGCAACTCTTTTAAAACGGCAGCACGCACTGCAGTCAGACTATGACCGCAATAAATTGAATTAAGATACGCGCCCGCCTGTTGCAATTCAGAAGCACCAAATACTTTGTCGGTATGAATCACTTTGTTATGAACTTCCTGTTCGTTGGTAACAAA
This sequence comes from uncultured Methylococcaceae bacterium, assembly GCA_903873045.1. GTDB lineage: Bacteria > Pseudomonadota > Gammaproteobacteria > Methylococcales > Methylomonadaceae > Methylobacter_C. The sequence goes on from CAIQND010000574.1 coordinate 2,210, forward strand.
AATAACCAGTACGCGCTTATGCGATAAAGGCAAAAATTCAATATGTCGCAAGCAGACCAGTTCTCTTCTGGGTAGCGTGACTACGCCAGCCATTTGGGTAAGATCGGCAATCAATCTTGACGCAACCCCGATCATGGTGCCGGTGTCTTCATTTTCCGACAAACCCTCATACAGCCTCGCCAACTCTTTTGTCTCCAACGGCTTGACCGTTAACAAGCTGTCGACAAACAAGCGATAGCCGCTGACGGTCGGTACCCGCCCCGCTGACGTATGCGGTGAATGAATCAGCCCCAGCTCTTCCAGATCCGACATCACATTGCGAATGGTCGCAGGGCTTAAGTTTAGCGCCGAATCTGTTGACAACACACGGGAACCCACTGGCTGACCATCACTGATATAACGTTCAACCAGCGTTTTTAATAACTGCAACGACCGTTCATTTAAATTACGGGTACCCTTACGCACACACACCTCAATATAAAGCAAAAATTAGCACTCCATTACATCGAGTGCCAACTGAAAAATATCAGCTCACCAGCCCGTTGTCAATAAAGGCTATTTAATATGACAACGGGTGCTTGCAGGCGTAGGCCGGAATAAAGCTTTTCGAGCGTAAGCGAGAATAAGCGTTTCCGGCATTTTGTACGAGTGTGCCGGAAACGCCACCACGCGCTACGCCTTTCGACAAGCTCAGGACAGGCTTGGGTGGTCTTATTCAGACCTACGCCTATTGCTTGTTATAGATGCCTCATCAGAATCAAGACTTAAAAATTTGAAGATTGATATATAATGCCTCGCTTGGTATTTGTGTTCACGTTTTGGAGTTATTATGAAGAAAATTACGTTAATTGCGTCAGCTATCTTGTTCTTATTTACGGCGACTACCCATGCACATGGGCCTGTGCGTCAAAAAACCGAAGAGCAAATCACTATCAATGCGCCAGCTGACAAAGTTTGGGCCATTATTAAAGATTTTGGTGATATGTCTTGGCTGCCCGCTGTCGGCAGCACAACGATTGAAGGTGGCAACAAAAAAGGCGCAACACGCGTTTTGACCTTAAAAGATGGCGGCACCATCACTGAAGAACTGAAAAAGTATGATGAGGCAAAAATGTCTTATGCTTACAAGATTACCGATATGAGCACTGCAAAAACAATTACTCATGCCGGTGTTGAAGAAAAAGTGCCTGTATTGCCGGTAGACAACTACTCTGCCAGTATCGAAGTAGAAGCTAAAGGCGATACTTCTGTTGTTTCCTGGACTGCCGGTTATTACCGTGCTTACACCAACAACAATCCACCAACAGAAATGAATGAAGAAACCGCTAATGCAGCCGTAGGCGCTGTCGTAAAAACCGGTTTA
>CAIQND010000575.1 GCA_903873045.1 uncultured Methylococcaceae bacterium
CATCATGGCTATTGATGGCGTTGAAGGCATTCATTTATTAAGAACCCGGCAAATGGGCGAGGACGCGTTGATTGATGCCCATATCGTTGTTGATCCGCGCATCACCGTTTCCGAAGGTCATAGCATCGGCGATACCGTCAGGGATGAACTAATCCGCTGTTTTGATGATGTCATGGATGTGTTGGTGCATATTGATCCTGAAAATGATGAAGCCTTATTCGAGCCAGGCAAACCGCTAACCCGTGCAGATGTTCAGGCATTATTGAACAAGTATCTGGTAGACTTTAAATCAATGATAGAAGATTTTAGAATCCATTACTTAAATGGACAAATTGAAGTCGAAGTTATTTTACCGTTTGCCCTTGGCCAACAACCGCAGTTATTAGCGGCACTAAAAAAGCAATGCAAGCGCATGAAGGCCAAAGTAAAAAAAATTAAAAACGTCACCCTATTTTTTAAACACAATGAGGATTAATTCATGGCAGTAGGACAGTGTGATTTTCCAAACATGCTTAACATCGCTGGAATAGCGCTAGGCACAACCTGTGCCGGTATCAAGCAAACCATTAAGGATGACCTTTTGATCATTCAAATGGCCGAACAATCAACCTGTGCTGCCGTGTTTACCCAAAACGCGTTTTGTGCCGCGCCCGTCCATGTTGCAAAAGCCAATCTGGCTCACCAGCCCCGCTGGTTGCTGATTAATTCGGGTAATGCCAACGCCGGAACCGGTACACAGGGTATGCAGGATGCGTTGCTTTCTTGTACTGAATTGGCAAAAGTCGCGGGTGGCACTGCCCATCAAGTACTGCCTTTTTCTACGGGCGTAATTGGACAACCGTTGCCGGTCGCCAAAATTACAGCGGCTTTACCCGCCGCCATAAAAAACCTGTCACTGGCTAATTGGGACAAAGCCGCGCGTGCGATTATGACCACTGACACCTTTCCTAAAGGCGTTTCTAAAACCATTATCCTGTCAGGACAGCCCGTCACCATTAACGGCATTTCCAAAGGTGCCGGTATGATTCAGCCTAATATGGCAACCATGCTGGGTTTTATGGCGACCGATGCCAAAATTAATCAGGCGCTATTGCAACACTGTTTGGCCTTGGCTGTTGAACAATCATTTAATCGCATTACTGTAGATGGCGATACCTCGACTAATGATGCCTGTGTATTAATGGCAAGCGGTTGTTCAGCTGCACCGGAAATTACTGCGGACAGTGAAAATTATGTCCTTTTTGCCGAGGCGGTGATGGATGTTTGCAAACAACTGGCAGAAGCCATTGTTCGGGATGGCGAAGGCGCAACCAAGTTGATCCGTATCGTAGTTAAAGAGGCGTTGCACGATGAAGAAGCGGTGCGGGTCGGTAAAACCATCGCCCATTCACCGTTGGTAAAAACCGCTTTTTTTGCCAGTGACCCTAATTGGGGGCGCATTCTTGCCGCCGTGGGTCGTTCCGGTGTTGAAAACATGGTACTGGAAAACGTGCAGATTTATTTAGACGACGTTTGCATCGTTAAAAATGGTGGCCGTGATGATAATTACACCGAAGAAGCCGGACAACAAGTCATGAACCAGGAAGAAATTACCGTCACCGTTAAACTCGGTCGTGGCATCGCGGTTCAAGAAGTTTTAACCTGCGACCTTTCTTATGACTATGTAAAAATCAATGCTGAATATAGAACTTAGAGGCAGGTTAAAGGTGCAGGTGATAGGGAGTATTTAAAAAAACGTCCCCTAACCAATGTCGTTAAGTTAAGTATACAACTGGAGTAAAACTGCTTTAGCTGTTTTTACAGGCAATAGCTGAAGCGATTGCACTCCAGTTTTTTAAACAACTTGCGCTTAACTTAACGGCATTATTTCCTAACCCCTCTTTTTTAAAGAGGAGGACTTGAATAATTACTTTTGGTTTAATTCCACTCTAACTACCCCACTATGAAACGACTTCAAGTTGCTGTCGGTGTTGTAAAAAATGCCGAAGGACAGGTTTTAATTTCCCTACGCGATACATCATTGCATCAAGGTGGCTTGTGGGAATTTCCCGGCGGCAAAATTGAACAGGGCGAATCTGCGAAACAGGCTTTGGCGCGGGAACTTAAAGAAGAACTTGATATTACCGTCATAGCGGCAACGCCACTGATTACCATTAAGCATCAATACCCGGATTTAGCGGTACAATTACAGGTGTTTTTAGTGGAGCATTTTTCTGGCATCGCTAAAAGCTGTGAAGGCCAACTTTTTAAATGGGTTAAGCCAGCCGACTTGACAGACCATGCCTTTCCCGCTGCCAATCAACCCATTATCACCGCTGCCCAATTGCCACCCTATTATGCAATTTTGGACGATGCAGATGAGTCGCTGTTATTGATCAACCTGCAAAAAATTGTCAGTCGCGGCATTAAGTTAATCCAACTACGGTTAAAAACCGTATCACCCCAGACACTACATTCGTTTTTTGAACAAGCAACTCCTTTATGCCGACAACAAGGTGTCTTGTTATTAATTAATTCTGCCGTTAACCATGCCGCTCATTTTGCCGTGGATGGCATTCATTTAACCAGTCGGGATTTAATGGCTGCCAATAAACGTCCGACATTCCTTCCAAAGACATCAAAACGGGTACACTGGGTTGCCGCGTCCTGTCATAATCGGCAAGAACTACTTCATGCACAAATGATAGGGGTCGACTTTGTCGTTTTAGCACCCGTGTTAGCCACAAAAACACATCCAGAAACCGAGCCATTAGGCTGGGAAGCGTTTGAAAAACTGGTTGCGCAAATTAATCTGCCTGTTTATGCTTTGGGTGGCTTGTCTGAATCCGCTTTGGATAAGGCGCAACAAGCTGGCGCTCAGGGAATATCTGCCATCAGGGCTTTTTTGGATGCATAAAAATGGTAAAAAGTCCGGCACACTTAAAGAAGAAAACCCAAGCTGCGAAAATAAACTACCAAGAGTGCGTTATATGAGATGGCACAATTAACCCATGAGTCGCCGGTATTTTAAGAAAAATGTCGATCAATTTGATTTGTTTGACCTGGCAGCGCAGCTAAGTGAAATAAAAGAATTTAGATCAGCAGAAGCCGAGTTAAGTATGGTGTACTGGCTCAGGCAGGCAGAGTTAGATCTAATCGAAACTAAAAAAAAGAGCACGTCAAAGTGGACGCAGATATCGATTGAATCAATTTTCGATGATGCGTTGTAAGTATCAGCGGTTTAAGATGACGATAATTTGTTCCAACTGTACTGTTATTCCAGCCGAAACCAATACCGATAAATGCTTATTATCTCCAACTCTGCTTGATACCAATCCTCTTCTTCATGGCCTGGTTCAAAGCCTCTTTTTTCGGCTCGGTAATAAGCATTTACAGAAATCATTTTAAAAAACTCATCTTTTAACGCTGCATTACCGTTGTAATAAAGTAATGATTTTTGGGCATCCTTCATAGAAGCTCAAAAGTAGTTGACACTTTTTTATCAAAAAAATGCTAATAATCTCTGTAGGTCGGGTTAGGCGCTAGCCGTAACCCGACACAGATAGTACGATTTGTCGGGTTACGCTCTCGCTAAC
>CAIQND010000576.1 GCA_903873045.1 uncultured Methylococcaceae bacterium
GTGTGGTGCCCCAGCATTGCCGTTCCGCGTAGGGTAAAAAGTCAATGGAGTGCAAATCTTGCCGGGCTGATTAGATCCAAACTATACTCCTGCATTACCGTGGGCTTTGTTTGCGATCAAGTTTTCCATTTCACGCATGACATCATCACGGGCAATCAGGGAAATGATGGGGGTCGTATTGATTACCAGTTCTTTTGACTCAGGCATTGTCAAAATCCGCCTGGAGATCATCCTCAGTTAAATTGATAACGGCAACACCGTAGTGATGCAAGCCAAGTAAAAAAGCCACCCGCTCCATACCGACAAGAGTGGCGGCCGTGCCACTGGAAATACGCCCCAGCTCATATAATTTGACGGCCATCGCCATTTTGGCCTCATGCTCGAATTGCTCTGGAGATTGCTGCAAAGCATCAGGTAATTGTTCAGGGTAGTTAACAATCATTTGCATAAGATTTCTCCTGCTAAAAATAGTCGTTTGTGGTTATTTTTCCCGGTTTTTAAGCAGGCACTTTGAAACCAAGTCAATAAGACCCAAGCTTCCTTCCCCAAAAAGCGCCAAAGCCCTGTCATATTCCGCTTGAATATCAAAACCGGAATCCTTTCACCGGAGCAACTTGTTGTAAAGCGGTGTGGTCGTGTAAATAAAGTTAGAAACGGCTTGCTGATCAGGGAATTAATTAATGCTCATCTTTAATGCCGCTGCGGTTGGCCAAGGTGCCAGCACCAAAGACATAAACAAAATTGAAATCAAAATATTGATCTGGGCATCGACCGGTAAACCAGTACCGGCTATTTCTACGGCATTGCTGGCAAAAATAAGTACCGGTACATACAAGGGCAAAACCAGTAGCGATAAAATCATGCCGCCTCGGCGTAACCCTACCGTCAATGCGACACCGATTGCGCCAATCAAGCTTAGTACTGGGGTTCCCAGCAGCAAGGTTAATAATAAAATGCCTAAAGAATGAGTGGGCATACCTAAAAAAATCGCCAACAGCGGCGCAACGATTAACAACGGCAATCCTGTGACCAGCCAGTGCGCAATAATCTTGCCTAATACCAGGATAGATGCCGGATGTGAGCTTAATAAAATTTGCTCCAACGAGCCATCATCAAAATCCGAACGAAACAGACTATCCAAAGACAACATTGCAGCCAATAATGCAGAAACCCAAATAATGCCCGGCGCAATGGCTTGTAATAAATGCGGCTGCGCACCAATGCCTAAAGGAAACAGGGTGATAACCAGAATAAAAAACAACAAGGGATTGGCGATTTCCGAACGTCGGCGCAAGGCCAACACCAAATCACGCCGAATAATGGCAAAAAATGCGTGCGATAAAGACATCAGGATAAGTTAATACGTTGCACAGCGACATCGTGCAATTCGATGTCATGGTGTGATGTTAAAACAATCATTCCGCCACTGGCACAATGTTCGGACATTAAGGTTTCAATCAGGGCAATACCCTGTTTATCCAGTGACGTAAACGGCTCGTCAAGTATCCACACGCTATTTTTGGTAATCAAAAGTCGTGCTAATGACAAGCGTCTTTTCTGACCCGCAGACAAAGCCTGAACCAGCACCTCATCATAATCCGTCAAATGTACTTTATTCAGCGCCTGTTGAATGGAATACTGCCCGGACTGACCCAAAGCCAACGATACTTTTAGATTTTCCAACACGGTCAGTTCTTTTTTAACGCCGTCCAAATGACCCACATAAGCCATATCAGCGTAATACTGACTGTCATCAATGACCTCGCCGCACCACAATACCTGACCGGCATCGGGTTCTCTAAAGCCGCATAAAATACGCAACAACGAGGTTTTACCGCTGCCATTTTTGCCTTCCAGCAATAATACCTGCCCGGAAACCAGCTCAAAGCTTAGCCCTTCAAACAGGATGCGATCATCGCGAATACAGCTTAAGTCAGTACCTTGAAGCCTAAAAGTTGGTTTTGCCGTCATTAGTTAACAGTCAATGATCTCTGACGGACGGCTTCATACAGCAGCACGCCGGTAGCGACTGACAAATTAAGGCTTTCTACCTGTCCCAACATAGGCACCGATACCAGTACATCACATTGTTCTTTGGTTAAGCGTCTTAAACCTTTACCTTCTGCACCAACAACCAAGGCCATCGGGACGGTAAAATCGGCGGTATAAACAGTCTGTGCCGTTTCACCCGCTGCACCCATAATCCACAAACCTTCACCTTTTAGCCAACGCAAGGTACGCGCCAAATTAGTCACCTGATAAACCGGTACTGTTTCTGCTGCACCACTGGCAACTTTACAAACCGTCGGGGTAATGCCGGTGGCATTGTCTTTGGTAATAATAACGCCCTGTACGCCCGTGGCATCAGCTGTTCTAAGACACGCGCCGAAGTTATGCGGGTCTTGCACATTATCCAGCACCAAAAATAAAGCCGTTTGTGTTTCTGACAGATTTTCAACCGCTGTTTTTAAATCGCTTTCTGATAATTCACCCGGCATTTCAACTTCAATAACAATGCCTTGATGATTGTTATTGTCAGCCAGACGATCCAGCCTTTTTCTATCGACTTTTTCAGGTGTTATGCCCAAAGCGGCTAAGTCATCAACCGCCTGTGTCAGGCGCTTGTCTTGCCGCCCGCTATCAACCCAAGCCTGATGGATTTTTTTAGGAGAATAATCGAGTGCGGCTTGTACGGAGTGTAGACCAAATAATTTACTTAATTTCATTTATTATTTTTTATGTTTTATTATACGTTCCACCTGAATTGTGGATCATAATGCTAGCTTTTCAATATAGACAAAAGCAGTAGAAATTAACACGCATTTATCAGCGTAATAAAAACTTATTGAGGTGTTTGGTATTACAAACCTGAACGGTCTGCATTATTCCACACTGCCCATTTAACTTAATGGTTAGTGCATCAAGTATTTTTACATCAGTTATATTTTTACAAACGATAAGCAAGCTATACTCTGGATCACTATCAACGGATTGACTAGTTTTTCGATATAGCCTTTCAATAACAGCAATAGATCCACTCCATTTTTTAAAAAACTCATCTGCTATTTTTTTCCATGCATCTTTTATAATTGCTTTTCTCTGTTCTCTTTTCCATTTTTGTGGAATTGTTGTATTTAGTTCTATTTCGTTTAAAGCCTCACTGACCTTAATGTGACAATTTTTAATATCTTGTTCAAGGTCGGATAACTCTACTAATTGAATTAACAACCCTTTCTCTGCGAAATAATCAACCTTACTAATCATGTTTGGATAAAAACCAATTGCTTCAGCAATACCATCGCTATCATCAATTTTAAAGGCTTTTAATTCAGAACGTTCAACTTTTCCAGCGGTGCAAACGGCATGTGCCATAGGCTGAAAATACTCATTTTTATCAAACATATATTTTATAAATCGCTAAAGTACAACTCTTCATACGCTGAATTTAGCAAGCTTCGTGCTTCAATCAACTGCTGATCTGAATCCTTGGACTCAAACTCAAGTAATTTACCGTCTAAATCAACATAATGTACTGATAGGAAATCTTCTGATTTAATTTCCTGCTTTTTCAGATTAACTTCCAAGGCTTTCAGTAGATCCGTACTGTGTGTAGTAATTACAATATTTACGCCAGCCCGCGCCAATATTAACAGCACTTCTATTAACTTAACTTGCCAATCAGGATGTAAATTGGTTTCAGGCTCATCAATGAATACGAAAGAACCTTGCGTAATGACATTATGTTTTAATAAAGCCTGAATCATGCCCAGATTAGTCATGCCAAAAGAAACCAGATTTTTTGATATATCCCGTCCCGCATTATCTTTAAAGCTTAAGCTATCACCTTTAAAAACAAACTCACCACCTAATGCAATTTCTAACAAATCAGTTGCCACTTTAAAAGCACCTTCTGTTTTCGTTTTGGTATTTAATGCATCATCCAGATCATAAAAATATTTAGGCACACCTGTTAAAACATCGCTATTTTTCTTGCCAAGTAATCGGGGGCGATTTTGATTATCCTTGGCCGATTTTAATGCCTCTCTCACCTTCCAATAAGCTGGTGATTCAAAAAAAACCACACTTGATAATCCAGATACCTCATCAACAAATTCATCTGTCAAACTAATAGTCTTTGTATTAGCACTTAATTCAATTACTAAAAGTCCATCTACTTCAATTTTTATTTTTTCCTCTCCAAAACTGATTAGCTCACTCAGCTTGGAAATTTGAAAATTCTCTTTGAGTTCATTTTCAATATAAGTAGTAAATAAATTAGCGTAATATTTTCGCGGATCTTTAAGTTGAAGCAAAAACTCCCCAAAATTACTATCGATAGCTTCAGAAATACTTTTAATAGAGTTTATTTTGGCAGGCTTACTATTAAGATCGTTTAAATAGTGTGCATAAAAAGCACGCATTTCTACTACAGCACTGACTTTTGAAGTAGCGAAAGCAAGATAGCTATCAATTTTCCAGCCGCTGGCCTCTACAAATTCATTTTGCAAATTTTCAAGATCATTTTTTATCCTGCCAGCAACGCCTAAGTCGTTTGTACCTGGGTATGCAATATTTTCAACTAGAGTCATTAATTGAAGTTGAATTTGCCGAATCGTTTGATTTACTGCTTCATGATAAACATTTTTATTGATGACATTTAAAATCGAATATAGCGACTTGGTAAAAAAGCTTTTGCCGGTTCCGTTCGGGCCGGTAATCACAGTTATTGGACGAATATTAAACTCCGCCTCTTTTATTTTTCCCAAGTTTTTGACTTTTACGTCAACAAATTTCATAACTGAATCTCTTTGGGTGTTACGGCGACCAACTTAAGCAGGGACAGATACCAGCCCTTGAAGGTATGGTATCTGTAAATTCGTCCCGCTTTAAATTGGTAGCCCAATTTACCGACTATTTAGGCATCGCAAGCATACCTAAATAGCTAAGCCTTAGGTGACGGCTTTTTCTTCCTGCGTCTTTTTTTAGGCTTCTCACTGATTTCTGCTTTTTTTACAGAGCCTTCTTTTTGAATCAGCTCAAAATCCATTTTTTTCTCATCCAGATCAACACGGGTAACCTTGATTTTTACACTATCACCCAAGCGGAAATTGGTACCAGAACGCTCACCTTTTAACTGGTGACTGGTCGGATCAAAATGATAATAATCCTGCCCCAGATTACTGATATGCACCAAGCCTTCTACATAAATATCAGCCAGTTCAACAAAAAAGCCAAACGAAGTGACTGCAGAAATAATACCGGGGAATTCTTCACCTATTTTATCCATCATGTATTCACATTTTAGCCAGCTCACCACATCCCGGGTGGCATCATCAGCACGTCGCTCATTGGCCGAGCAATGCTCGCCCAACAGAATCATGTCGGGAACGCCATAAAAAAACGTCTCGATTTTTTTGTCCAGCAAACAATGACGAATAGCGCGATGCACCAGCAAATCGGGATAACGTCGAATGGGCGACGTAAAATGCGCATAAGCCTCCAGCGCCAAACCAAAATGACCTTTTAAATCAGGACTATAAACGGCTTGTGACATGGAGCGTAACAAAAC
>CAIQND010000577.1 GCA_903873045.1 uncultured Methylococcaceae bacterium
ATACCAGTTTCTATAAGCCTGGGTGTCATCAAACTGATCCAGCAAACGAATATAATCACGCCCCTGTTTACCCCAGGCGGCAAGCAACGGTTGTGAATGGAGATGCAAATCGGCTTCGGCCAATAATGCCGTCGTCCCCGACTTATAGGCATGGCGGTGACGCTCGGCTTTTAACAGTTCTTTGTCTTCAATAATATCTGCCCAGTAATGCTGGCAAGGATTATGAACAAACAACACAATCTGACAAAACTTGCCCAACTTGGCTAATACTTCAAGCGATTGCTGCGGCAAAGACGACAAACCAAACACGATGATCCGGCGGGGTACGCCGACCGGACGCTGTTCCAGTGCATCAATATGAGCCATAAACAAGGTATGTACCGAAGCACGACTGGCGTAAGGCATCGTGGCATCATCCAAATCAGCCAACACCGCACGCCACAAGGCAGCCTGCCAGCGTTGTGCCTCAGGCATAGCATCCGTATTGATTCCATCCGCTTTGCGCAAGTTATCCAGTCCGCCAGCCCAATCGGCAAGCCAGTCCGAACGATACACCTGATATTGGTCAAAAAGATCCGCCAACTGTTCAGCGAGTTGATAACGTTTCCGGCTATTATTATCGACCGCCAAAAATGTCGCCAGAATCTCAAACTCAGGCCGGGCAATCAGCGCAGGCAACAACCGGTACAAGCGCCAGGTCAAAAACGCTTTTCCCAGCAATTGCTCTCTGGGCACTTTATCACCGACCAATACCGCGCGATAAACACCCCAAATAAACAAGGCGGGCAATTGCATGCTAATCGCCGCAGCAATCCCCAGCGCACTATTTTTTGCCAGACTTTGCTGCAACCATTGCCCCATGCCGTTACTTTGCACCAGAAACACCTCATTTTCCAACGGTGCCAACGGGTGTTCCCGCAGCCAATATTCCACCACGCTCCCCAACTCTTCCAGCTTGTTGGAGTGAATGACGGCAATACCGCTGTCTAGCGAGTTAGTGTGGTTGGTTTCTGTCATGGGTGTATTGTGGTGAAATAACGGCGGAGGTTAGAGTCATTATGGCAACTGTAGCATCTTGGAACCAATACAGCCAGAGCGTTTTGCCAGCCTAAGAGGCTATCAGTCGCGTAGGGTGATTGCCGGTAACTAATGATACGTTGATGATCTTGTTTTGTGTCGAATTGGGTACTTGCTGTTGGGTAGCAAGATAGGTTAAAACGCACCCAAAGCGATGTTTACCGTGGTACAAAATAAATTGCTTAATCTACGAAAGATAGGTATTCTCTGGACTCAAGCAATAGTGCTTGAAGCGAATCTTGTCACGTACTTGATCGAGAAATTTCTTCGGTTGTGCTGGTGTCGTGCTTGTTGGTATTCGTTGTCGTGATCGTTTATGTTATTGGAAATATAAACAATAGGTTATATTAATCGAGCATGATTATACGACAATTAAAATTATTACATGACAACTAATGTCGTATATATTACGTTAGACGATCCGCAACATCAACCTGGAGAATATTATGAAAAACCTGTATCGAATTTCCACGTCTGTATTGTTAATTATCACTTTATCGGGCTGTGCGCTAACCTCGACGCAAAAAGAGGCTGCAAGTAGTTTCGCACTGGCATCTGCGAGCATTGGGGATTTTTCTGCTACTGAATTCAATCATTTTCGAACAGCAACTATTGATATGAACGTCACTAGCGTAGCAATTCATGGAAATGCAAAATTACTTAACGCTAAAGATGAACCAAACCTTGATGAAGCACTAAAGCCAGAGCGGGTTATTGAACGTGTCAAAGCGGCACAAGCATTATCGAGCTATGGAAAATTACTATTGTCTTTAGTCACGGAAACTCAAGAAGCTGAGTTAAAACAAGCATCGAACAATTTTGTAGATAGCTTTAAATCTGCGAGTAACAAAAAACTAAAAATTAGTGACGCTCAATTGGAAGGACTTGGGCAGTTAGTACAAGCTATCGGTTCGTTATGGGTAGAAAAAGAAAAAGCTGATGCTGTTAAGGAAATAGTTCACCATGCTGGATCGAGTGTAGATGAATTATGCAGCCAGCTTATTGATGACTTTAATGCAACCGGGCTTCAAAGTGCTCAGGGATTTGACGCAACTATTTCAAATCTTATCGTTGATGCCGATATGGCATTGAAGGCAAAAGGCACAAGTTATACTAATCGTTTAATTGCGATTAACGGAATGAAGCAAGCTTGGGGAGAAAGAGAACATCTGACAAATATATCTAGTCAAGCTATAACAACACTAGAAAAACTGAAAACCGCCAACGAGCAATTAATACAAGCGATTGAGAATGACAGCCTTTCGATTGATGATATTAAAGCATTAGGAAAAGAGGTGAGTAATTTAAGATCCGCAATCAATGCTTTAAGTGGTAATTAACAACAAAGCACCGAATTATTTAATAAAACTAATTGGAGATATTCAATGTCCATCACATCTTTAGGCGCAGAATTACAACAACTTTCTCATTTACTTGAAGTACTTATTATCAAGGAATCTGATATTTCCAAAGCAAAGCAACTTAGTGAGAAGCATCAAGAGGTATTGAATAAAATACGCGAGCTAGTTGACACAAACATTGATACAGCCACCCAAAAGTATATCAAAGCCCGTGAAGGTGTCGTACAGGCAAACGCAGAAATTCTCGCAGCAATTCAAGATTTGGCAAAAGTTGCTGAAACTATAAACACTATTGCTAAGGTAGTGGATATGCTAGGTAAATTGGCAAAAGCGGCGACTATTTAAGCGCGGCAGGCTGGGGTGAGGTACGAACCCCAACTAATTACAACCCCGTCTAACGAATAAGGTTAGATTGTGTGAGCGAAGGGAAACAAGGGGTCAGGTCTTGCGACCACACACTCAGTCTTGCGCTAAACCGAAGCGAATAACTGGGGTCAGAGTAAAGTTAAATGCTTAACTCAACGCCCCAGCGGAGCTTCGCTTTGCGTTAGATGCCTATAGACTTTTAGAAATTAAATTTCCAATTTGCGTTGTTGTAAGCTCATACAGATAACATCCCTTGAAGGGATGATATCTGTCGACATAGAAATTATTTATCTGAAAATGAGTACATCTGATTTGATAATGGTATGATTAAGAAAACACCTAATATCAACATTTAAATAGCATGGCGATTCAATTTCATCCAGAACAAGGAACAATACTTATTTGCGACTTTAAAGGCTTTG
>CAIQND010000578.1 GCA_903873045.1 uncultured Methylococcaceae bacterium
ATGTTTGTGCAATGGAAAAAAGCCAATCCCGGACAACCGGTGCCCTTGGCCATGTTTGCCACCACCATGAATGCATTGTTGTGGTTATGGACCAGTGCCGGTGTTGCTATGGAAGTGCTTTTTCAATTGATTCCGCTGTCGTTGGGCTGGATTGATACGATTGATCCGGGCTTGTCCAGAACCTTGTTTGCCTGGACGTTGCACCCCATCGTTTATTTTTGGCTGATTCCGGCTTATATCGCTTTTTATGTGTTTGTACCCAAACAAGCGGGCGGTTTTTTGTTTAGTGATGAAATGGCCCGGTTGGCTTTTATCGTGTTGGCGGTATTTGCCTTGCCGATTGGTTTTCATCATCTTTACATGGACCCTGAACAGGCCAAGGGTTGGAAATTATTGCACGGCATCGGCACCTTCGTGGTGGCTCTGCCGACGTTGGTGACCGGTTTTACCGTGATTGCCTCACTGGAAATTGCCGGACGCTTGCGGGGCGGTAAAGGCTTGTTTGGCTGGATACTCAGCTTGCCTTGGACTAATACCATGGTGTTGTCGGTTATTTTGTCGTTACTGATGCTGATTTTCGGCGGCTTTGGCGGCATCGTCAATGCCAGTTATGCCATGAATGCCATGATCCATAACACCGCTTGGGTACCCGGTCATTTTCATCTGATTTTTGCCGGCACCACCGTCATTATGTATTTTGCCATTGCCTATTATTTGTGGCCGATGCTGGTTAAAAAACCGTTATTTTCCAGTTCAATGGCGTTGGTGCAGTTATGGACTTGGTTTATCGGCATGAGTGTTTTAACGACACCTTGGCATGTATTGGGTTTGTTAGGCGAGCCGCGCCGTATTTCCAGTGTGGTGTATAATAATTTACTGACACTGGCCTGGAAACCGTATGAGTTCATGATGATATTTGGCGGTTTAATACTGCTGGGGTCGGCGTGTTTGTTTGTCTATAACCTGGCAAAAACGCAATTAAATCCGTCAGCAGAGGTGTTTGAAGGCGAAATTGAATTTGCCGAGCCGATTCATGCGGTCGTGTCTCTTCCTGAATGGTTGAATGATTTTAAACTCTGGAACAAAGTCATTGCCGTGTTAATGGCCATCAGCTTTGGCTATCCCATCTTACAGTTCTTTTTTATGGACACATCAGGATCATCGCCATGGGGATTTTAAACATGAAACGAATGTTACTAATACTTGCGTTTATTACACCGGTTGTGGTGTGTGCGGAACCTTCCTCTCAAATCGCCTGGACACCCGAGCTTTTAAATCTGGTTAAAAAAGGTAATGCCGATAAGGGTAAAGCACTGGCGGAATCCTGCAAAAGTTGTCATGGCGATAAAGGCCAAGGCATGAAAGAAGAAACGCGGGATGATGAAATACTGCCCGCAAATCCGGCACTGGCAGGACAGGTCGCCACTTATACTTACAAGCAGCTGCGTGATTATTTGAGTGGCAGTCGCAGTCATGTTCAAATGACCGGCGCGGCTAAAGGCCTGACTGAACAGGATGCCGCTGATCTGGCGGTCTGGTTTAGCTCTTTACCCCGTGCAGAAAATAAAGCGGGCAGCGAGAAACTGGCCAGAGCCGAAAAAATGGTTGAACAGGGTGATGGTAAACGCATCCTACCGCCTTGTTTTGTGTGTCATGGCTCCAAAGGGCTGGGCGAAAAACAGGATATTCCGGCACTGGCAGGACAGCAAGCCAACTATTTCACCAGAACCTTGCTGGAATATAAAAATGGCCAACGGCATAATGATGTTTACAGCCGTATGCGCCTGATTGCACAACAACTGAGTGAAGAGGAAATCAAGGAGCTGGCGTTGTATTATCAGCAACTTAAATAAGTTTTTGCTGAGGTAAGTCGTTTGCCCTGGTTCCCAAGCTACAGCTTGGGAACCAGGAAAACCCGATCACGGCTCGGTAACCTAAGACCATGATATAGTAAGTGCCCGCTCCTAGGGAAGACATGTCGGAGGTCTCGGTGTTGTCCGAGGTGTAGGGATGGCAATCGTAGCTTGAGGACGTAGGCGTGGAACCCTTCTTCATATAGAGATCCGCATCCCCGGTTCCGCCATAGATTTTCACCATGACCTTGTTCCGTTCCCGGAGAGGGTTGCTGGGTTAGGCGCTAGCCGTAACCCGACACAGATACTTCGATTTGTCGGGTTACACAGTCACTAATCCGACCTACGCGATGGGTGTTGCAAAAAGTGTAAACCGAGGAATGAAGGGTGCTTTGGATATCGCCTTAAGTTATCAACATACTTTCTTATGTCGACGGCCTAGTTTAAAGGGTATAGCCAGCATACCTCCCCCCAATAACATCAACACCATAGTATTTGGTAATGGGGTCTGTAATGGGACATTTTGGATCGGACTGCCTTCAAGACGAAAAGCTAAATCCGACTGATTAGTTAGTTCAGCCCAATCGGAAGCCGATACAGGGAGATTCCAAAAAGAACTATTTCCCTGATTTCCATATAACCAAGCCCAAGAGGAATCCCCTTGATTTTGAATAGACAGATAATAGGTGCCTGCCAGCAACTCTACAGGTGTTGAAAGATCAAACTGATAGTGGTGATAAGCGATATTTTGTGAATCGGAGAATGGTTTTTGCACAAAAGACAAAGAACCAAAATCACGCAACAACGCGCCGGCTCCCCCGAGATCGCTATAAAGTTTCATGACAAAATTGTCAGTGTCTTCAAAAAGATATGCTCCCCACCAGCTAATACTCTCTAAATTTGAATGGGCAATAGTAAAATTATCGGCGAATAAGCCCGTGCCTGAATTTATGTCTGCTAGAGGACCATTAACCGGATCAACGGCAGATTGTTCGTACAGAAGCGCCGCTGTGCAAGTTTCTGTTATTACAGAGAAAGAAATAGCCAATAAGCCAACCGCCAATTTCTTATAAAGGGGGGATAGTGTGTTCATTAAAATTCTCCAGTCTTAGTGTTAAGTTGCCTGTTTAAAAGTGCTGTAACTTCCATTGCCGTTATCATTTTTTTAAACTTAAATAGGTTGAAAAAGTAAAAAATTGTTACAAAATAGACGGTCAAATCGATTCAGGAATGCCGAACATGTTCACCGGCACTCCTTAAAATCGATTTAATAATCAAAGTTGAAGAGGACTTACCCCAATCAATGTCAATTCAAACTGGATGTTATCCACTAAGAAATCGCTGCCGTGCAATTGAGTATCTTGACTATAAGGTACTATCGACTGCCCGCTATCGTTGTCATAAGCCCCAAATACGAAATTGTTATTACCGTCGTAACTACCAGCAGTAAGCACTACGGCACTAAAGCCAATGTTGCTGTCTAAAGCCACCCAATGTGTGCCATTAAGACTATCCGCCGAAAACACCACCTCTTTCACCACATTTCCATTAGCATCAAAAGCCTGCAAGCGGCCCGCTTCGTTGTAATCAAGGGCATTGCCATCATCGTCACTAAAGAACTGGGTTAAGTTAATCTCGACTTTTGCTGCAGTACGCGTCGAATCAGTCAAAGCGAAGCGTAAAGCTTCATGCCCCTGGATCTCTTGCTGGATAGAACTGGTTGCCAAATTACGACCACTCACACCCAAATCACCGTTCCAGAGATCCCCCCCTGATAACGTGGTTGAACCAACCGTATTGAGCTTGGTGGCAGTCCACCCTTCACCAGCATTTGAATAATCGGTTTTGTGACTGATATTCATGATTGAGTTGCTCCAGAATGATGCCCAAATATTGGGGTTGGACAGGGTGGGAAGCCCTTTCGCATCGCCCAGATGAATAATTTCTGGTTGTACGGCCGGATTAACCGTCAACGCTTTTCCTGCAACATTGACATAACTACCGTCTTCATCAACCAAATCCACGTTGATCGCAAAATCACCTGGGTTGGCATAGATATGATTGACGTTACCGGTAATGGAGTAAGCATTGTTATTGCCGTCCCCCCAATTCACCATATAACTTGAGACAGTGTCTTGCCCGGGATCGGTTACAGCACCCAGAGTCAATGTGTAAGTAGTATCTTCAACGGCATGGTCAGTACCGATGAGAGCGATGGTGGGCGCGACGTTATTAACAGTTACAGTTTGGTTTTGGCTGCTGCCACCATCTTCGTCGCTGCTGACAATGACATTGATGGTATGGTCAGTGGCATTGACCGAGCCATCCTGATCATCGGAAAAAACGTGGCTGACGTTGCCGCTCAAGGCCACCAACTCGGCAGAGGTCAGGCTTTGAACGGTACTGCCATCGCCGGGTGTGATTAAAAGTGCGGGGATTGTGTAAAATAGCCTTATTTGTCTTGACATAAATTATGAACCCGAATAAAGAACAGCACTTGATCAACCGCCTAAAGCAACATCCAAAACTACTTGACCGAATGGAAGCATTGC
>CAIQND010000579.1 GCA_903873045.1 uncultured Methylococcaceae bacterium
GCGTTGAGCCCTGTAGGCCGGAATAAGACTTTTTGAGCGTAAGCGAGAACAAGCGTTTCCGGCACACACCGCTAGAATGGCCGGAAACGGCACCACTCGCTACGCTTGGGTGGCCTTATTCCGGTCTACGTCTAATACAACGCAGTAAGACATAGTTTGATTTTTAATTATATAATCCTCATATAATTAATTTTTATCGGTGTAAATTATCATAATGAGTGTAGAAATTAGAGTCGTAGCGAAGTCCATCGAATACTCAGCAACCTCGTCTAACCTAACGTTCAAGGAAGTTCTATGCGTTTAATCAGCAATGGCTTGCTCTATTTCTTAACGCTCGGCGTAGCCGGGTATGCGGTGTTCGTCTATGGCTTTTTACCGTTAGGGGCACAGGTGCATCCTGACATGAAGGTGACTTTTCTCGCGCACTCCAACGTTATATATGCCCACGCCTTCTCTTCTGCCGTTGCCTTGACGCTGGGCCCATTTCAGTTTTCTACATATCTAAGGCAACAGTACCCAAGTGTCCATCGTTGGTTCGGTCGAGCTTATTTGGCGGTGGGTGTTCTTGTCGGTGGTTTATCCGGCCTTTACATGTCTCAGTTTGCATACGGCGGTTCCACGGCCAGACTTGGCTTTGCGGCGCTTGCGGTTTTTTGGCTTTATACGGGCTTATGTGCCTATTTCGCTATCCGTCGTGGTGCTGTTGCCAGACATCGAAAGTGGATGATTCGGAACTTTTCTCTCACGTTTGCCGCAGTCATGTTACGGCTTTATCTCCTCGTCTCAATGACTGCTGGTGTCGAGTTTTCGTTGTCTTACCCCATCATTGCTTGGCTATGTTGGGTGCCCAATTTGGCGTTCGCAGAGTGGCGATACAACATTGCGCATAATGCGTTCAACACGGATGCGCAAAAACAGCGTGCCGGTTAACCCGTAAAGTGGTTTTCCAATAGGCAATCCGCCATAAACGGAGTCATGAACCAGCTTACCCTCGGATCTTTTCCACGCGGACGTTTTTATGTTTGATTGTTTTGATGTTGTTTGTTAATGGGTGGTTTGCTGTCGCGAAACAACTCTACGCAATCCGACATATACACAGTCCGTCCAGGTCTAAATTACGTTAAGAATATTCTTAACGATCATTTGGTTAATTTGGCATTTGACGATAGTCATTTTTCAACGACTTAACTTTCTTGCCGTATAATTAACCTTTTTTGATTGATAAGGTTACCCCCAGATGTCGATTTCGCTTGCTGTACTTGAAGAGGTGGTCCGTGAAGCAGGAGCCATTGCAATGACTTATTTTAAAGATTTAAAAAATGTTGAGGTTAACAAAAAAAGTCCGCGAGATTTTGTGACTGCAGCGGATGTTGCTGTTGAGGCTTTTTTAAAAGAAACCCTAACTACGAAGTACCCGGAATATGGTTTTTGGGGAGAAGAGAGCGGGCAAAGTGCTAACCAAACCAATCGGTGGATAGTTGATCCTATCGACGGTACCCATTCATTTTCAAGAGGCCAATATTTTTGGGGTATCAGTGTTGCCTTGGAAATTAATCAAGAACTGATAATGGGTGCGGTTTATGCAGCGGCTTTAGATGATTATTACTGTGCAGAAAAGGGCAAAGGGGCTTTTAAAAATGGTCAGCCGATTATGGTTTCTTTAGAGAGTGATCTGGCTGATGCGATGGTGGGTACCGGGTTTGCCTGTCTGCGTTCTTACTTGACAGACAATAACTTGGAGCGCTTTGGACGAATCGCTCAAAATACGACGGGGCAGAGGCGTTTTGGCTCGGCCGCTGTGGATTTATGTTTGGTTGCTGATGGTCAGATTGATGCTTTTTGGGAGCAGGAATTAAATCTGTACGATGTTGCTGCAGGTGCTTTAATAGCGCGGGAAGCGGGTGCTACCGTGACCGATTTTAAAGGCAATGAAGGTCTTTTTCCCAAACAGGTTCTGGTCACTAATGGCAAAATTCTTGATCAAATTCTGCCGCTGATGTAATCAGGTCTGTCCAGTATTAAGTTGATAGCCAAAAAAACGGGCGCATTAGAGCGCCCGTTTTTTTACCGGATTAACAAGCGCTCAACTATTCAACTAAAAAGTCACGCATCATGCCCATGTCTTCATGCTCAAGATTATGGCAATGGTACATAAACAAGCCTTTAAAATCCTGGAAAGGTTTTATAATGCGAACGTTCTCGCCAGGCATCACCAGTACGACATCTTTGAGACCGTTTTCAATAAAACCGTCACGCACGGTGGCGTAGTCTGCTTCATTATCTGCACTGACCGTGCGGCTGACAATTTGAAACTGTTGGCCGTGTAAATGAATCGGATGTGCCATGGACATCATCATGCCCATACCTCCCATACCACCACCCATACCGCCCATACTTTGACCGCCTTTCTGGTTGTCATCGCCATGTTTCATGCCGCCCATCATACCCATGCCTCCCCCTCGGTGCCCCATGCCTCCCCCTCGGTGCCCCATGCCCATCATGCCTTGACCACCTTTCTGGTCGTCATCGCCGTGCTTCATGCCACCCATCATACCCATGCCGCCGCTGTGCTTTTCTGCGCCATGTTCTTCAGTGGACGCTGCTGCCGGTTTACCGTGACCCCCACCGTGTGCATGGAAAATTTCCATGAGTTGGATAGTATTTACCTTGATGCGCTCAATGTCTTGAATATCGTTAAACTTGTAAGGGCGACCATTAAGTAACATGGCCATTGGGCCTTCTGAAATAGCGATGGGAATTGGTTTATTTTGATTAGCGGTTGCACTGATGGGATGCCAATTTATTTTGGATAATTGTGAGGGCAGCTTAGGACTGTCGCTAACTTTTTTGGTGACGCGTGCGGTAAAAATGGGATAATCACTACCCACCGGCAAAGCGTTGGCATGCATCATTCCACCCATGCGCTGAGCCATTTTAGGTAATACGCCAGAAAAAGCCAGGCTACGCATGACTAACTGCGAACCTTCGTTGCGACCACTAAAATCCGCCCAAACATCTAAACGTTCTCCGGGAGCCAGCATGACGTAGGGTTTGACTTGCGGTTGTTCCAGTAAGCCGCCATCAACACCGATTACGGTGATGGGGGTGCCGTCATCCCAGCCCAGTTTGTAAATGCGGGCGGTTGAGCCGTTTAAAACGCGTAGCCGGTAAGCGCGACTGGCCACATCCATCTGAAAATTGGGACGACCGTTGACCAAGATACGATTTCCATAAAAACCAACCATACGGTCATGCATGTTATGTGCATAAATGAGTTGATTTTGTTCGTCAAAAAGACGATCCTGAATAACAATCGGGATTTCGAATTCGCCGACGGGCAATTCCAGTTTGGCTTCTTCTTCATCATGCACGAATAATGCGCCTGCCAGGCCATGATAGACTTGTTTGGCGGTGAGTTCATGCGGGTGTGGATGGTAAATATTCATACCGGCCCGATTGAGCACTTCAAACTCATAGACCAAGGTTTGGCCCGGATCGATAGTGTACTGCGGATGCCCGTCCATATTTGCAGGGACATGCAGGCCATGCCAATGCGTGACGGTGGGTTCGGTCAGTTTATTGTGCAAATTAATGCGCACTTTCTGGCCTTTTTGTAAATTGATTAACGGCCCC
>CAIQND010000580.1 GCA_903873045.1 uncultured Methylococcaceae bacterium
AAAACCGGCTCTAATTCGGCATGTCTGAGTGCTTCTGACGGATTACGTTTTAAGTTTCTGACGTTCGTTGCATACATAGCCCGTACCCTATGTTAAAAAATCAAAGTGTAGTCCACACTAAGGGAGAACTCAATAGCTTTCTTGCAAGATGGCGTGTTATTGGCGTTAATTAACTCCAGCACTGGTTTGAATCAGAAAATCACTTTTCCCACCGATTCAATAATGGGCTACCAACTTAAGGCGGGACACTGAGCAGCAGAATGATTCGCCAAGTACCAAAAAGTTCGTCATTCCGGCAGGGATTGCCGGAATCCAGTTGCCATGGATGGCAATTACAAAGCATACAATTAAATTATAGACACTTCGATTTGTCGGGTTAGGTAACTCGCAATAAATACCCCCAATCATTACCTGACTCTGGGCGCACCACCGACTTAAGGATTTTTATAATGCTGGGTACAAAACATGTGGAGACTATAAAATGGGGCTTATTTATTGTAAGTTGCCTAAAAGCCGGAGTACAAACCTAGGTTTGTATTCCAAACTGACAAGGTGTTGGGTTCGTCACTGCCATTAAGTTAAGCGTGTGGCGACGGTAAAGTGGGGGGGGCTTATTTATTGCGAGTTGCCTTACGCTGCGCTAACCCGACGCGAATAACTTTGCAAATTACGACGCGCCCATAAGGGTAGAAACTATCTACCCCTACAACCTATTGTTACTCTTTCTGGGTTCACCGTGATTGTTCATAGTCAAAATTATCCCGCCTTAGTTGGTAGCCCAATAATGGTCAGTTTTGCCACTGGAAATTTTCGACATTGAAAAACCATGTTGCGCCTATAATACGGCGGTTAAGCACTTACCTTTGATCAAACCATGAAAAAAATCCTGCTTGCACTGTTGGCTATCTTCCTGATCATTGAGGAATGGCTTTGGGATCTGCTAACGGCACTTGGACGGACATTATTTCAATGGTTGAATCTGGAGCCATTTGAACAATGGCTTAAGAATACAGATCGTGTCATGGCACTGGTGGCGTTTAGTATTCCGATAATGATTGTTGCCCCAATCAATATCTTGGCCTTGGTATTGATTGCGAAAGGATTGATTCTGCAAGGCATCTTGATGGAATTGTTGGCAAAATTACTCGGTACTTTACTGGTAGCCAGAGTGTTTGCACTGACCAAGCCACAGCTATTAACCTTTGCTTTCTTGAATGTTATTTACACCGTGATTACTCGTTGGTTACATTGGGCGCATGATAAAGTCACAGAAACGAGCGTCTATCGCTGGATGAAACAATGGAGAGACTGAACATAATACTGGTATTTTTTTCAGTTAATGCAAAGGACATGTCATTTTGAGAGCAAAATCAATTAAACCTTTAGGCTACCGCGTCAGTTGGTTGGCCTCTTTGTTTGCTTCTAATTCCGGTTATAAGTCATTGTCTTTAGCAGGCGACGGACTTGTTCTGGCGGGCGGTGAATCTGCTCAAACCTGGGTTTCTTATCTGACAATCAACCTGGATATAACGGTAGAGCAGGGCTATTTTTGGGATGTTTTGGTTATTCCTCTGGAAAATGGCGAGAGTTTACGGTTTAGCGGCGTGGCTAAAAAGCAATCGAAGTCGTTGCAAATAGCGCTTAATCAACTCTGCCACACGGCTATTAAAACTTTTTACCAACGCAGTGTGCCTGATTTACAGCAAGCCTATCAGCAGGCCGGTATTTTATTCTCAGGACAGCGTTATATTCGTGATGCTGTTGCACGGCAATGGTTTACAAATTACCAGCATTTAGCAAACGGGATAAATCGCCAGGATATTCACCTTTTTTTAGCACCTGAAACACGGCAATGTCTGAAAATGCTCCAGCCGCTGTTAACGCAAGGTTATGCTTACATAGACAAGCGCAATAAAGCCTATATACGGCAACAATTGGCAACTTTTCAGTTATTTTTTGATCAGGTGGAAAGTAATCCGCTAACAGCCAATCAGCGTAAAGCTTGTATTATCGATGAACAACATAATTTAGTATTGGCCGGTGCCGGTACCGGCAAGACCAGTACCATGATTGGTCGAGCCGGTTATTTAATAAAAGCGGGACTGGCTCCGCCTGAAAAAATCCTGATGCTGGCATTTGCGCGTAAGGCGGCAGAGGAGATGGATGGGCGTATCCAGACTCAGCTTGGCATTAATAAGCTGGCGGCGAAAACGTTTCATAGTCTTGGAAAACACATCATCACTCAGGTGGAAGGTGTGGTGCCAGCCATCAATAAAATGGCGGAAGACGAACGTTTACGGGCTCATTTTGTTGATGAACAAATCCAGCGCTTATTAGAGGATGAGCTTTATAAATCACGCTTGGTCACTTATTTTCTACGCTTCAGTTATCCCTATAAAAGTGCTTTTAAATTTAAAAGTCTGGGTGAATACAATAATTACCTTTTGGAAAACGACCTGCGCACGTTACAGGGTGAGTTGGTAAAAAGCTATGAAGAATGCGAGATTGCCAATTGCTTGTTTCGTCAGGGTATTGTTTATGAATATGAAGCCCATTATCAGGTCAATACTGCGGAGCCGGATTATCGCGCTTACCAGCCGGATTTTTATTTGCCTGAATACGGTATTTATATTGAACATTTTGCTGTCAATGAAAAAAATAAAACCCCACCATTTATCGACCAAAAAAGCTATCTGGCCGGTATGGAATGGAAGCGGGCATTGCATTTAACCCACCAAACACACTTGATCGAGACCTATAGCTATCTAAAGCACCAAGGTATTTTGACGAAATCCTTGGAGGATAAGCTGCTTGAAGCGGGCGTAAAGTTTAAGCCCTTAGCCAATAATGAACTGCTGAAAAAATTAAATCAATTGGGACGGGTTTCTGAATTTAGTCTGTTGTTGGCTCAAGTGCTGACATTGTTTAAAGCGGCCTGCCTGAATTTAAAAAGTCTGGTGTCACTCGCCAAACAACATGAAGACCATGAACGTATGCAGGCCGCCGCGTTTTTGTTTGAGCCGGTTTATGAAGTGTATCAACAGCATTTGCGCGATACCAACACCATTGATTTTGAAGATATGATCGGCCGAGCGATTGAGTATGTGGAAAACGGGCGTTACCAATCACCCTACCGTTATCTATTGGTCGATGAATTTCAGGATATTTCTGCCAGTCGGGCCAGGCTGGTCAAGGCATTGTTAGCGCAAAATCAGGATAGCAGCCTGTTTTGCGTGGGCGATGACTGGCAGTCAATTTATCGCTTTACCGGTAGCGATGTCAATATCACCAAAGACTTTGAGGCACATTTTGGTTACACCGCGACCAGCATACTGGATAAAACCTTTCGTTTTAATAACAAAATCGGTGCTGTCGCCTCGCGCTTTGTCATGCAAAATTCAACGCAAATCGCCAAGAA
>CAIQND010000581.1 GCA_903873045.1 uncultured Methylococcaceae bacterium
GCGCGTACACAGTGATGCTGAATCAGCAGGGCTAAGTAACCAATTAAGTGCGCGGGCTTTCACTTATCAAAATCATGTTTTTTTCTCAGGCGGTCAATATCAACCCAATAGTAGCGAAGGCAAGCAACTATTAGCGCATGAACTTACCCATACCATTCAACAAGGTCATGCGGTACAACGTAGCCCACAAATCAGCACTACAGCCACACAACCGCATATTCAACGCTCTGCCAGCAGTGAAATACTCGATTGGATTGCGGATAAAGCCAGTTACATCCCTGGTTTTCGTATGTTTACTATCGTGCTGGGTGTCAACCCCATTACCATGAATTCGGTAGACCGCAGTCCTGCCAATATTATGCGGGCATTAGTTGAGTTCATACCTGGCGGCACATTCATCACACAAGCACTCGATGCACATGGCATTTTTAATAAAATAGCCGATTGGGCTGGCAATCAAATCAAATCCCTAGGCATGGTTGGCAGTCTGTTTAAAACCGCGTTGACCAATTTTATCGGTACACTGGGCGCGTCGGATTTATTGCCTTGGAATTGGGGTAGCGTATGGAATCGTGCAGCCAGTATCTTTACCGCACCGATAGACCGCCTGATTGCCTTTGCCAAAGGACTTGCTACAGACATCCTTAACTTTATTAAAGATGCCATACTCAAACCTATCGCGGCTTTCGCCAAAGCGAATGTTCCGAACGGCTATGACTTGCTATGTGCGGTATTGGGCAAAGACCCCATCAGCGGTGATCCAGTGCCACAGACCGCAGAAAACCTGATTGCTCCGTTTATGAAGTTGATAGGTCAAGAGGAAGTCTGGGAAAATATGAAGAAATCCAATGCAATTGGACGTGCGTGGAGTTGGTTTCAAAAGGCATTGAGTACCGTAAAAGGCTTTGTGCAAGAGCTTCCCGCTCTATTCATGGCGGCTTTCAAAGCATTGGATGTCATGGATATTGTGTTAATTCCACGCGCTTTTTCTAAGTTAGTGGGCGTATTTGGCGGCTTTGCAGTCCGATTTATTACTTGGGCAGGTACGGCGGTCTGGAATCTGTTGGAAATTATTTTCGACGCAGTGAGTCCTGGTGCATTGGGCTACATCAAAAAAACAGGGGCGGCCCTCAAGAGTATCTTCAAAAATCCGTTACCGTTCCTCGGTAACTTAGTCAAGGCAGCCAAACTCGGACTTAACAACTTCGCCGACCATTTCGGTACGCATCTCAAAGCGGGATTAATCGACTGGCTGACTGGCGCGTTAACAGGTGTTTATATCCCCAAAGCCTTGAGTTTACCTGAATTAGGCAAATTTGCGTTAAGTGTACTGGGTATTACTTGGGCGCAAATTCGCGGCAAAATCGTCAAAGTATTGGGTGCAAACGGCGAAACCATCATGAAAGGGCTAGAAACTGGCTTTGACATTGTTGTTGCGCTTGTTCAAGGTGGAACAGCCGCTGCGTGGGAATTAATTAAAGAAAAACTCAACGATCTAAAAGATACCGTGATCAGCGGCATTATCGGCTTCGTCACCGACACGATAGTTAAAAAAGCGATTCCCAAGCTTATTGGTATGTTCATTCCTGGGGCTGGTTTTATTCCTGCGATTCTGTCGATTTACGAGACAGTGATGGTATTCGTCAATAAAATGGCGAAGATTATTCAGGTAGCACTCGCCTTCATAGACTCCATTGTTGCCATTGCGGGCGGCAATATCACCGCAGCCGCCAAGCGTGTGGAAAGTATTTTAAGTGGTTTACTATCGCTAGCCATCAGCTTCCTTGCTGGTTTCTTAGGGCTAGGTAAAGTCACCGACAAGATTAAAGAAGTCATCGACAAAGTCCGAGCCACCGTTGATAAAGCGATTGATGCGGCTATTGCTTGGGTGGTGGCGAAGGCGAAGGCTTTGTTTGGGAAGTTGTTTGGTGGTAAGGATAAGAAAGATGAACGGACTGAAGAACAAAAAACAAAAGCAAAAAAAGATGCCATCAATGAAGCTGAAAAACTTGTTCCTGAAGAAGATTTTGACGAAGAAGAAGTTCGTTCTAAACTTGGTGGAATTAAAAAAACCCACAAGCTTTTGACACTTGAACTTGTTGTAGACGCTAAAGAGACTGAAACCGAAACGTTCCATTTTACCGCTTCAGCAAGCGAAAAAGAGATTGGAAAACAAAAGAAAGTAAAAATTGATTCCTCAGCAGATACCCCAACAAAAGAAACTGTTTATTCAAAAAATGAACAAATACTCCCTGGTGATCCAACTAATACGGTGGTTGGCAAATCTATGCGTATAGATTGGCTCAATTTTGATTATATCAATAAAAATCCAGGTAGCCCTCCTGGTTCAGGTCAAAACGAGTTGATGAATCTGCTGGTAACAAGCCCGAAGAAAAAAAGTTCATTCAAGTATATCCGTGGTCATTTGCTCAATGAAAACCTAGGGGGTAAAGGTGAGAATATAAACTTATTTCCGATCACTGCTAATGCAAACTCCAGACATTTGCATTCGACAGAGAAATTAGTTAAAGACTGGGTTATTCCGAAAAAAAATAAACAAGGTAAAAAATCTAAACAAAAACATTACGCGACCTATGAAGTTAACGCTATTCCAACTAAGGTGATACTAAGTAATAAAGCCATAGCCAAAAATATCGTAAACTCTAACTTTATCTGTAAAGTTGAACTAAAAGATGACACTGGCAAAGTAGAAAAAAGTTTTCAATCTACAATCAATTCGGAATACAAGGTAAAAAATACAGCAAAAATAGAAGATTTATCTAATAGCGAATAATCAACTCAACCCAGTAGAGCGGATGAGTTGTTGCAAGCCATGTAGAGCAAATGATACCGTTCGTGGTGAGCTTGTCGAACCACATTCACACTTCGACAGGCTCAGTTCGAACGGTTTTGTAATCATTTTATTGGCTGTTAGCTAATAGATACTACTCTTTCGCACCAATAACGACTTTTGGTACATCTATTGTTCATTGATGTTTGTCTGGTACGCACAGCGTACCCTTCCTTTAATTCCATATGTGTAATTTATGAATCACAACGCTATCAATCTTCAACTTGCCCTAGACTGGCTACACGCGATCATCAAAAACCGTTTGAACAAAAACGCTGATGATTTTACCGTTGACCCACTGGAATTTTATAACGAAGATTTTGGCTTGGCAGGGTTTATCGCGACACACAATCCCGATTATGAAGAATTTGTGTTGTTGATGCTGGCTCTCGCGCCTAGCCAGGTAGGGTACGCTGTGCGTACCATATTTCGCACCAATAACGATTTTTGGTATTTTAAACCGACATCCATTGTTCATTGATGTTTGTCTGGTACGCACAGCGTACCCTACTTTGGATAACACGCTTATGTCTAATTA
>CAIQND010000582.1 GCA_903873045.1 uncultured Methylococcaceae bacterium
ACCTGGGCAAGAAACGCTGCCAGCCGAGGTTATAAGCATCGAAAAAAGTGTGGCAACTGAAATTAACGCCATCATTACGACCGGGCAGCATCCTTATTTGATGTTGTCCAATTTTGTTAATCGTACCAAAGATCTTGAAGCGCTTTATAAAATTGCCGGTGACCAGTTGTTGTGGTTAGGCAATGCTGATGCTGAAAAAAATATTCTTGAAGTCCTTGATTTATTGGATAGCGCTTCGATCAACGGTTTAAATGCGACAAACTATGATACCCAGACATTACGGCAAAAATTGCCTGCGGTCTTAACGCTGGCAGCCGATAATTACCAGCAATTGGCGGTCTATGATACGGCTGTCAGCTTGTCTTTGTTACGTTTTCTTCATGATTTACATTATGGCCGGGTAAATCCACAGGGCATAAATTATAAGCTGAAGTTAAGGGAAAAAAAGCTGACGGATTTGCCGGTGCTGATTAAAGACAGCTTGGCCAATGGCACTATTAAGCAATTGCCGTTATTGGTAGAGCCTAAGTTACAACAGTATCAAAAGCTAAAATCAGCATTAGCAACTTATCGCCTGCTTGCGCAAAAAACGCCGGTTTTTCAGCTACATTCTGAAAAGCCTATCAATCCGGGTGACAATCTACATCAAGCTGAAGAGTTACAGCGGTTTTTAGAGTCGGTAGGGGATATGCCGGTAGAAGCGGCTAGTAGCGCCAAGAAATCAATGCGTTACACCGGAAAGGTCGTGGCAGGTGTGAAAAAATTCCAGCTTCGGCATGGTATAAATGGAGATGGAGTGATTGGCAAGGGAACGGTTGCGGCCATGAATATCCCCTTGAGTCAACGAGTGACGCAAATTGAACTGGCTATGGAACGGTTACGGTGGTTACCTGAGTTTAATCCGGGGCCTTATATTATTGTTAATATTCCGGCTTTTCAATTATGGGCATTTGATGACATAGATCAGTTTAATCACGAGATTGCCAACATGAGGGTGGTGGTGGGTAAGGCGCTTAAAAACGAAACCCCTGTGCTGATGGCAGAAATGCGTTTTCTTGATTTTATGCCTTATTGGAATGTGCCTTACAATATTGTAAAAAATGAAATACTGCCCAAGTTAATAAAAAATTCCAATTATTTGGCAAGGGAAAATATGGAGTTGGTTGCAACTTTTGGCAATGAGACCAAGGCGGTCGCTTTTACGGGCTCATCCATTGAGGGTCTTAAGCAAGGCACGTTAAGAGTCAGGCAGCGTCCGGGTAAAAAGAATGCACTGGGCAAGGTTAAATTTATTTTCCCCAACAAGGAAGATGTTTATTTGCATGATACCCCGTCCCAAACCCTGTTTAGTAAATCACGCAGAGATTTTAGTCATGGCTGTGTGCGGGTTGCAAATCCGGAAGGTTTGGCTGAATTTGCCCTTAAAAATCAATGGAGCAAAGAGACTATACAGCAAGCACTGAATAATCCTAAAACACAACGCGTTATCTTGAAAAAATCAATACCGGTGCTGTTTTTTTATATTACGTCTTTCTTCGATCAAAATAATAATCTGCTATTTTACCCGGATATCTACGGCCATGACGCTATTTTGCTGAATGTGCTCGGCAATCCGGAAGACCTGTCTGATCAGTCAATTTTTGTGAGTGAAAATGTAGAGCCTGCCGCACCGGTTATAAAATGATAGATTTTATCGGGCATCCTTTATTCTAGAAAAATCATTTCGTCCACGAAAAACACGAAAAAATTTTAAAGGCGTAGGCCGGAATAAGGCTTTTCGAGCGTAATCGAGAATAAGCGTTTCCGGCACTCTATACGAGGAGTCGTGTAGGTCGGGTTAGTGATAGCGTAACCCGACAAATCGAACTATTTGAAAGTCTATAGAACACGGATGATACGGATCAGACGGATTTCAACGGATTTTTCTTTTTAGTTGAAAAATACCTGTCCTGATGGATTATTTGTTACCAGGTTCTGAAATCACCGGTATCCAAGTGGACAAAATTATTTTGTGGATAATAACCGACACCACCTTTGGCCATCGCCAGTGCAGCGTTTTTAATGGTGCTGGTTGCTACGCCTTCAAGTCTTATGTCAATAGCCCTGCCTTGCATGTGAAAACTATGCTCGGCAACGCCATGGCTATGTTTGCGTAACTGGGCATTGGTAAACGGTGAGCGATAACCGGAGACGATATGAAAAGGTTGGGTAACTCCCAACGTTTGCTTTAGATCAAACAACTGATCCAACAAGGCGGTATCAATGGGGTGAATATCATCGGTATGGTAATCGCGAAGTAAATAATTGATTTCTTCCAGTGCGCCCTGAATATAACGCCCACGCTCAAAATAAGTTAGCTTTAATTTATCGCCGGTATGCGCATGTTCAAAGGATAGCATTTTGTTGGCAGGGCCAAAGAAACGGGATTCAGATACTTCAGGTTGCCGTGTGAAAAGGCGTGAGCGAACAGGTCGCGTAAGCGTGTTGATGGGTTGTGTCTGTAAATGAATGCGCCCATGGCCATATTGACGGGGATAGATAACTTCTCTAACGGCCGCTGTGGCAACACTCGATCCGCCCATTGCCAGCAAAGATCCACAAGCCAGATGCTTTAGAAATTGTCTTCTTGAGGCAATCGCAATGTCTTCATCAATGGTCGCATTTTTTAATGGTTGTTTGTTCATGGTTTAATCTCAGATAACCCTTTATAGCCTATTTTGC
>CAIQND010000583.1 GCA_903873045.1 uncultured Methylococcaceae bacterium
AAGATCAGGGCAACCGCTCATCATGCGGTGATTTTTTAGTGTGCCATGCATTATTAATCACCTCTCATGAAATAAAATCGGTACTGATTAGTTTATCGCGCCAAACCAAAATTGATCCCGCCTTGCAGGGCAAAATACTTAACCGGTTGGGGTGGCAATCTACGCCACCATTTATTTGGTCTGCTGAACCTACATAACAAAAACCGACTACCAACTTTAGACGGGACACTTTTGAATATGAACAATCACGGTGAACCCAGAAAGAGTAACGATAGGTTGTAGGGGTAGATTGTTTCTACCCTTAGCACGTCGTAATTTGCAACGTTAGTCGCGGGTTAGCGACAGCGTAACCTGACAAATCTCTGTGTCTATAAATCAATCAATTGTATGCTTTGTAATTGCCATCCATGGCAACTGGATTCCGGCCAACCCTCGCTTTGCTCTCCCTGCCGGAATGACGGACTTTTTGGTACTTGGCAAATTATTCTGCTGCTCAGTGTCCCGCCTTAAGTTGGTAGCCCATTATTTCATGCTCATTCCTAAAGCCCTTCTCCCCAGCGGTACTGCCAGGCAATTCCGACCAAGTCGAAATCACTTCCGGTTCGTGAAGAAACACCGGTATTGCCGTAAAGTTTGATGGAATGCTGGCGGGTAATGGGAAGCGCCAGCGTAGCGCCAACTCGCCAGTTCTGCTGAAGGTTATCAGCCAACGTATTGTCCATGGTGGTACGGCCTCCCGTGTAATAATTGACATCAAGAGCCCCCCAAATGCCTGGTGTAAAATTGTAAATCAGGTGTCCTTGCAGGTTATACATCGGCTGCTGCGCCAAGGTCTGCCCGTGAAACGGCTGCTTATTATCAGTAAAGATGAATACACCAGCGGCAACCTCGGCGGTAAATGCACCCCACGCCTTGGAAACGCCAATTTCGGGCTTGATGGACCAGCGATTAGTGCCGATATTTACCAGCTTCTGTGGATCGTATTGCCCACCCGGCGCAGTTACCGCAACACTGATACCGACAATCGTATCCTGTTTATAGTTGGCAAACTCTTTCATCGACATGGCCGGAGCTCCAAAAATATTAACATATAATCGAACCATGGGATCGGCAAAACCAACAACATCTCTTTCCCTTTGTTGCCCCAACACCTCGGCTTGGCCGGATAACCAAGCCTCCGGGAGGATAATGTCAACCTTGCCGGATTTTCCCCATACATCCAATGATCGGACATAAGCAAAGACAGAACTTTGGGTTTCCAGCTTGGCGTTGTTGATCGGTAACGTCGGGGCAAACGCTACATTGCCTTTCATGTAAGTGTAGCCGGCAAGAAGGAAATTGAGACCGACGGGTATATTGGAATACGATCTGGGTTCTATATCCGCCTCACTCACCGGCGAAATCAACACACCCATAATCACCAGCAATGACAGCCTGGAGAATCGAGAGTCAACTTGCTCGACAAAGCGATACAACATGCCCACAACTCCTGTTATTGCCCAGTATTCAGAATACGTCCGGTCTGTGCAAAGGCATTACAATTATCCGGGTCACGACATATCGTTTCATAAACCGCCTGCTTGCCACAGCCTCTGACACCGATGGTATATTCAGTCCATTCATAACCGCCACCTCCCCGCATACCTACGCCCAAGCCATTAATATAAGTGACTTTCTGAGACAGCACCGTACCCGTCGCCTTCGGACAGTCAAGCTCGAATTGTCCTCTGGTTAATGCCGTTTTTAGTGCTGAAGGAGAATTCTGTGCGAGAAATTGGGCTTCAGTGGCACAAGCGGTCATCAGTGTAGTAAACACCAGCGCAGCCAAGCTACCCCCAAAAGTGGGGTTTATAACAGACCGTGCTTGCACTTGGCCATTAATAGGACTAATTTTTTTTGAATTTTTCATGATGGGTTTCTCCCGATTTATAGGGCTCGTTTATTTAAGTGCCTTACGCGCATTTTTCAGCATTTTAGTCATTTCTCCTCGTGCTTGTTCACCGCCGATAGAGTGTTTTAAGCTACTACCAAAACCGGCGACCTGATCCGTAAATGTTCGATTTGTATAAATAACCAAAGAACCATCGAGATAAGGCAAACAAGCAATAGTCAGTTGATTGGAGTTATAAGAATGCCCCGCATAAAATTGCCGGGAAAGAATTAATTCACCGGCATCATTACTCAACATGACCCTGTGGATAAGAATAGCCGTTGGACGACTTTCCACGTTACGATTACGCCAGAAAAACGTCTCCTCGGCACCTGCTGGCAAAGCAGCGGGATAATTCAGCCAAGCCTTGTACAATTCAGGAAAATAACGAGCCAGTACTTTGCTGTTCTGCGTGGCTGTTCGCAGTTCTCCCCCAGGATTGGCTTCCGTGCCATTACCGCGATCATAGGTCGCAATACCCTTCAAACCATTCTTTCTATAAGCCTGCCAGCGTTGCAATAAAATTTTCCGATAAGCTGGTGATGCCGCATCGGACTGTGTAGAACTTGCAGTCTGTAGTACCTGAAATTCTTCAGTCGACAAATTAAATTGACTGCCCGGCTTTGCCGCTAAAAAACTGACGGCTTCATCACTTCCTGCCTTGAAGCCGAAACTTTTAAACGCATCAAGTGTTGCGTGTAAAGGAATAGCACCTTCTTCAGTGACTTCAGTATCTATTGATGCCAAGCCTTTATTCTTAATTAAGCCGACCATTGTGGATGGTGCGGCCTTAAAATACATGGCAGCGCCTGCTGCCAATTCTTTTTCGTTGGTCTCTGCGACATTAAAAAAAACAACGTCTCCCTGATTCAGTTTCGCAACGTCTTGTTGCTGAATGCCGAGTTGTTGAATCAACTCTTCAGAATCAGGCAAATTTGCGGCAAAAACCGGAAAAGCAACACTCAATGTCAGAGCGATTAGGATCTTGTATCCAACTTTTTGTTTGTTAAATAAACCATTTTCTGCTGTTCTAATTCGATTAAACATGATTTTAATCCTCTATAAGAAAAATAAATAAAAAATCGGTAGGGTAATTTGAGCACACCCCCGCCTGGCTAATGACCCAGCGCCTTAAAGCCTGCCCAGGCAATTTCAACACCAATGCAAAGCACAAAAAAAGCGAGTACTTTTGATATTGCCAAAGCGCCTGTAGCTGAAAATCGCCTGATCATAAATTTAAGATTTCGATAACAAAGGGACACGACTACGCACATCAAAAAAATTCCAATGATTGCGGCACCTCGTTCCAGCGTTAACAGAAGCATGGATTCCTGATTTAAATGCGCACTAAAGGTCAAAACCACGGCCATTCCACCGGGGCCTACTGTCAGAGGAAAAGTAAAGGGGTAAAAAGCTTTTGGTTCAATTGACAAACCCGTATGATCCGGATTTTTTTCAGAAACCGGCTTACTGGTCTCTTTTTGATTTAACAGTTGCCATCCCATCAATGCCAAAACTATCCCTCCCGAAAACTGTACCACCGGGATGGATATTCCAAACATTTTGAGGATATAACTTCCGAAAAAAAAGAAAAAAGATAAAAAAAGAAAAGAATACAGTGCTATTCTCCGCGACATTGATTTCCAGGTTTGATCGTCAACCCCTCGGGTCATGCCAAAAAGGATAAGAGCCGTTCCAATGGGATTTACCACCGGAAAGAGAGCCATGAAAATCATGGGAATAATTTTTAAAGTAATCAATAAACTGATCATTTCACACCTGGCTCTATTTTTTTTCGGGCATTATAATTTTTGCTTCCTACCTGACGAGTGGATTTTACTCAGCCAACCAAACTTGAGCCTGCTCAAACTGGTCTTGTGGAAAAAACTGAATAGTCGTCTGACGCATTGGCGCTCCGGTAAACATGAAGATTTCAACTTTCCATTTCTCGTCGCCGACAAAGGCAAGCTTTGAAATACCCGGTCCATTTTCTTCCAAAAAAGGCGAATCCTCCCATTCGGTTTCGTTGCTCCAGCCCTGAAAATCTTCCAGAGCAACCAATACACGAAATTGGCCAAAGTATTCAAGACTCAGCTTGGCAAGAGCTTGAAGCTCCTGAAAATCAAGGACTGTCAGTTTACCGACAAGCTTGACCGAATTAATCGGATTAAATTCTTTTATCAATTGATATGGCATGATCGACCCTTTCTCTTAGCATTGGCTAAATTAATAGCTTGTGCGTTTTGTGAGTAAAAACTGAGAAATACACTATTCCGTAACCCCAAACTGAAATGCCTGGCCTGAATCAAGTAGTTATGCGGAAGTCTGTTCACGCGGCTACTTTGCTTCCAGTGCTTGATAGCGCTCGATCGCCGCGCGTGCATTGAACAACAGACGTTCACAGCCGAGTCGCTCCGCCAGCCCGGAATTGCGTACAACCTCAAGCACTCGAGGATTCAAACCCACCAGCCACAGCGTGGCACCGCCTTCAGTCCCACGTTTTTCGCGCTCCATCAGTATCTGCAGCGCCGAATATTCGATATCAGGTACCCGGCTCATGTCCAGCGCAAGCACCTGCGGCTGGTGCAGATCAACCAGAGCATGAATCTGCTCGGCCACGTTCTGCACGTTGACAAATAAGAGGCGTCCTTCCGGACGCACGATCAGCAGGCCATCAAAGGTTTCGTCACCGGGGTGTTCGGGCGACAACGGTCGCAACACGTCTTGCCCCGGCTTACGCCCTATGACATACACACGCGGGTTGGTGACTTGGCTCATCAGCCCGATCAGCGATACGATAATCGCCACCACGATGCCCTGTAGCGTGCCAAATATAAGCACACCGACACAGGCTACAATAGCCCATTGAAATTCCATCTTGCGCACCTTGCTAATGGCAAGAAACTCCGCAGGCTGGATCAACCCCACCGAGTAAACAATGACTACTGCCGCGAGCGTGGCATAAGGCAACAAGCCCAGTAACGGAGAGAGCAGCAGCATAATTGCCGCCGCTGTGCCCGCCGTCACCAGTGATGCCTTCTGTGAACAGGCACCGGCAGCACGTACGACCGCCGTCTGCGTGGTACCACCTCCTGCCGGCATCGCGCCGAACAGTGCGCCACCCATGTTGGCTGCTCCTAAGGCAATCAGTTCACGATTTGCAATAATCGGTGGCTCTTCAGTGCAGGCAAAGGCACGCGCAGCAGCGATTGATTCGGTGAAACTCATCAGCGCAATGCCGAATGCGCCCGGCAGCAATTGTTCGACCAGTGCAACATCTGGTAACGTCAGCGAAGGGAATCCTTGCGGAATCAGACCGACCGTTGCGACACCCTGTGCATCCAACCCGAAAAACCACGACGCAGCGATACTGCCACCAACGACAACCAGAGGTGCCGGTGAATGCGGCCATAGACGTTCCATGCTGATTAACACAAGCAGCGTCGCAGCGGCTACAGCCAAGGTGATTAGCGAGGTCTGGGGCAGATGATGGATGATGCTGAACAAATCACGGATAAAACCTTGCTTGGTAATGTGAAAACCCAGCAGTTTCGGCAACTGGTCTAACACGATTACCAAGGCGATCCCCGTCTTGAAGCCGGTCAAGACAGGCACAGAAATGAAGTTGGCAACAAACCCCAGACGTAGAAACGA
>CAIQND010000584.1 GCA_903873045.1 uncultured Methylococcaceae bacterium
ATAAAATGGCCATCCACGTAAGTCGGGACAAGCCGCAAGGCTTAACTTTAAACTGTCCCGCCTTACGTAGGTAGCCTATTATTCAGACTTTCGTTTAACAACCAATTCCAGCAAGCCTTTTGCACCGATTCGGTCTTTGTTGTCCAAGCCCACCAGTTTTTCAAAAATGTGCTGACTTTCATCCAGGTTATTTAAACGCATGTTTAAAAAACCGACCGCTTTTAAGGTAAACAGATACAACCTGACTTGTGTTAATAAATCGGTCGGGGCACTGGTAAGGTGGCTTTGTTGCAACTCCCGCCAATCTTCGGGAAATGCTATCAACGGCCTAATGACTGCCAAGGCTTTAAGGGTTGCACACAACGCTTCTTCCAAGCGATGTTGGTAATAGTAAAAACGGTTTAAGGCAACCAATACGTTTAACGATTCAGGCGCAAGAAAATACGCTTTTAGTAACGGTAGTTCAGATTCGCCCGTCGCATAATTTTCTGCGGCAGTGGCTATCATTTCTTTAACGCCTTCGGTATCCGGTTCATCAAAATACAAACCTTGCGCTTCAAAATCCAGGAGATCCATTTAAATCCTCATTGCCGGTTTTACCGGACTTTCAGTTCGGGGAACACACACACTTTCCGCTTCACAATGATCACAATGTTCATCAATCGGTGTTTTATTGAACTGGTTTTGCTTGGCTTCCAGTTCATCAATCCGGTCAATCAGACAAGAGATAGCCTTGCCAACGGGGTCAGAAATCAAATGGTGATTCAGGTCAATGCCTTTCGGGTTTTGTATTTGCGTCCCTTTACTTTGCACAACACGTCCGGGAATACCCACCACCGTACAGCAGGGCGGCACATCTTTAACCACCACTGAATTAGCGCCTACCCGCACGTTGTTACCCAAGGTAACTGCCCCAAGCACTTTGGCACCCGACCCCACCAGCACATTATTACCCAGTGTTGGATGGCGTTTTTCTTTGTTCCAAGTGGTGCCGCCCAAGGTTACGCCATGATATAAAGTCACATCGTTACCAATCTCGGTGGTCTCGCCAATCACCACGCCCAGTGCGTGGTCAATAAACAAACGCCTGCCAATGGTCGCGCCTGGATGAATTTCAACATTCGTCAATAGCCGGGTAAACGCAGCTAAAATCCTGGCGGTCAATTTCCAGTTTGCTTTCCATAACCGGTGACTGATTCGATGCATTAGCACCGCATGGACACCCGAATAGGTCAGTAATATTTCCCAGACATTGTGTGCAGCGGGATCACGACCAAAAACACAGTAGATATCTTCATGCCATTGGGCTAGAAAACTTTGCGGTGCTTCTGTCCGGTTTTTTACCTTATCTGACATGACCATAACCATTTTTATGCTCCCGTTAAGCGTGCGGGTGTTTTGGTTTGCAAAATTAATTTAAGCTCCAACCGGCGTTTCCCAGTGTCGGTGGGCCGGGTATTCTAAAAAAAGACCCCGGAAAGCGATCGTCTTGATCCGGTATTTCCACCAATTCTTTGACTTCCGGTTGGCATGACTCTAATTCGTTCTGTTCGTTCATGTTGAATTGTCCTGTTAAAGGTTTTGATGAAAAAGAGTTAAATCTTCAGTTTTGGGTGACTGTTTTGTATCACTGACAAAAAGCCGGACTTGAGCCAATAATTTTTGTGCCTGTAAGCGATTAACTGCTATGCCTATTTGTTTATAAGCATGAATAACACCTTGAGTACCCGAATGTTTGCCCAGCACCAGTTGATGACAACGCCCTACGATGGCAGGATCAACCCCTTGATAATTATTAGGGTCTTTTAACAGACCATCGACATGAATACCGGCTTCATGGCTAAATACATTTTTACCAATCAAGCTTTTTCGACTGCCAATGGCATCACCGGAGGCACGGGCAACGTGTTCGGACAGCAAAGGAAAATTCTGTAGTGAAATGCCCGTTTCAAAGCCATACAATTGTTTTAAGCCAACCACCACTTCTTCCAAGGCGGCATTGCCCGCGCGTTCACCCAAGCCATTAACCGTTGTGTTGACATGCGTTGCACCGGCCAACGCTGCTGCCAGCGTATTGGCAGTCGCCAGTCCCAAATCATCATGGGCGTGCATTTCAATTTCCAGATCTGTTGCTGCCCGTAATTTTTTGATGGTTTCAAATACCCCAAACGGTTCCATAATGCCCACGGTATCAGCGAAACGAATTCTGCTGGCACCCGCTTGTTGTGCCGTTTCAGCCATACGTAGCAAGAAATCCACGTCTGCTCGCGACGCATCTTCCATGCCTACGCATACGTCCAACCCCAAGCTTCGTGCTTCCTGCACACAGCTGGTAATGGTGCTTAATACCCACTGCCGACTTTGTTTAAGCTTGTGTTGAATATGCTGGTCGGAGGCGGAAATCGATAAATCGATTTTATGCACATTCAATCCCAAACAGGCCTGTAAATCATCTCGGCGCATTCTTGACCAGACCAACAAGCTTACAGGCAATCTTAACGCGGCAATGGCTTTGATTTCATCCCGTTCAATGGCACCCATGGCCGGAATGCCTATCTCCAATTCCTGCACACCCAAGCCCGCCAGTTGTGTTGCAATCGCCAGTTTTTCGGTTAGCGAAAAGGCAACGCCAGCGGATTGCTCGCCATCCCGAAGAGTCGTGTCGTCAATGATAATGGTGCGGTTTTGAGATTTCATAACTCACCGTAGGGTACGCTGCGCAGGATTTATGGGTTCGGTTGTAAGTATTCAAGCCCCCTCGCTATGCTCTCCCCCTTTGGAAAAGGGGGATTGAGGGGGATTTATCTAATAAAATCTCCCCTAACCCCTCTTTGTTAAAGAGGGGGGACTGAATAAGTAGTTCGGTTTAAAACGGTGGCTAAAGCACCATCTACGCATAAGTCGGTGCAAACGCTTTTTCAGGATCAGCAACCGGGCCGTCACCTTCCCAATACGGTGATAATTTACGTAACTTGGCAACGATTCCTGGCATCACTTTTAACACCTCATCAACTTCCGACATAGAGTTGTAGCGCGAAAATGAAAAACGAATGGTGCCGTGTGCGGCGGTGTAAGGAATGTCCATGGCCCGCATCACATGCGAAGGTTCCAATGAACCTGACGTACACGCCGACCCACTGGAGGCTGCAATGCCGGCCTTGTTTAACAACATCAAAATTGATTCGCCTTCGATATATTCAAAGGCAATGTCAGTGGTGTTGGGCAAACGGTTGTACATATCGCCGGTGACAAAACAATGCGGAATCTGTTCAGTGAGGCCACGCTCAAGACGATCACGCATGGCTTTAACAATGGTATTTTCATACTCGATGTACTCTAACGCCAGCTCACAAGCTTTTCCCAAACCGACAATGGATGCACTGTTTTCTGTGCCTGCCCGTCTGCCACGTTCTTGATGTCCGCCGCGTAACAAAGGACGATAACGGGTGCCGCGACGCAAGTACAAAACACCAATGCCTTTGGGCGCATGTAACTTATGCCCGGATATTGACAGCATATCTATTTTGGTGTCTTGCAGCATCATGGGGATCTTGCCGACCGCCTGCACCGCATCGGTATGAAACATCACGCCCGCTGCGTTAGCCATATCCGCCATTTCGGCAACCGGAAAAATAGTGCCGGTTTCATTGTTCGCCCACATTACCGTGACTAGCGCGACTTGATCGGATAATAATTTTTGATAGGCAGCCAGGTTCAAGCGACCGGCTTTGTCAACCGGCATTCTATGAATGGTGTAACCCTCTTTTTCAAGCATGTCACACACGCTTAAAATGGCCGGATGTTCCACGATGGTAGTGATGATTTCTTTCTTGTTCGGCTGGGCTTTAATTGCGGAAAGTATGGCGGTTGAATTGGATTCAGTCCCGCAGGAGGTAAAGATAATTTCAGAATCATGCTCACAACCAATCAGTGCCTGAACTTGTTGGCGGGCATGTTTAAGCCCTTTTGCCACACCATCGGCAAATTTATGGATAGATGAGGGGTTGCCGTATTGTTCCAAAAAATAAGGAATCATCACATCAACAACGGCATGATCAACCTTGGTGGTGGCATTATTATCCAGGTAAATATCTTTCATCATGCCACCTCAATATTGACTAACTTTTTCATTTCGGAGGCGGGTACCACTTTGATAAATTCGCCCATCACTTCCATTAAACGTTGTTGAATACCGGCAATAGTCATCGCCGCCATTTGGCAACCGTTACAGGCACCGGTCATATTGACATAAGCGATATTACCAAGCACTTCAACCAGTTCTACATCGCCGCCATCCGCCATCAATGCCGGTCTTAACGAGTCTAAAACCATCTCGATTTTTTTGATGCGTTGCAGGTTGGTTAGCGGCACTTTAACGGCAGCGATTTTTGCAGGCGTTTCCACAGAAGCCGCTATTGGGTCAAATTTTTCGCCTTTTTCGGTCAACACTTTTTCCAAAATAGCTTCAATGTCTTCGTGACAAGCCGCGCAACCACCGCCCGCTTTGGTAAAATTGGTCACATCTTCAACCGTGCGCAATTTATTGGCCCAAACCATTTCTTCAATCATCACGGCATCAATCGCAAAACATTTACAGATTAACGCGCCTTCTTCATGATCATCTGTCCACACTTCACCGCGATAATTCGCTATCGCCGCTTGCAACGCTTCACGCCCCATCACGGAACAGTGCATTTTTTCAGGCGGTAAGCCTTCCAGTTGATCGGCAATATCCTGATTGGTCACCTTTGCCGCTTCATCCAGCGTCATGCCTTTAATAATTTCAGTCAGCACCGAAGATGAGGCAATCGCTGAACCGCAACCAAACGTTTGAAAACCCGCTTCAAGGATAATTTCACTATCATCATCAACCTTCAAGGTCAGTCGTAAGGCATCGCCGCAACTGATTGAACCGACTTCGCCGGTTGCATTGGCATCAACAACGGCACCTGCATTTTTAGGATTAAAAAAATGCTCTTTTACTTTGTCTGAATAGTCCCACATGGCTTTATCCTCGGAGTTGGTTGTAGGTTGGGTTAGGCGGCAGCCTTAACCCAACTGATTCGATGTAATTATTCAGTCCCCCTCTTTAACAAAGAGGGGTTAGGGGAGATTTTATTAGATAAATCCCCCTCAATCCCCCTTTTTCAAAGGGGGAGGTGAATAATTACGATTCGATCGGTAAATTTTGGGTGACGCTATCGCTACCAAAAGCAGGCGCTTTAGGCGACCCAACCGACTTAAATTAAGAACAGGGTTTTCCGGCACCTTCGGTACTGGTATTAAAAGAAGTGCCACAGGCACAACTTTTAGCGGCGTTAGGGTTGGTAAACTTAAATCCCGAGCCTTCGATACTATCAAGAAAATCGATGGACATGCCGTCAAGCATCGGCAGACTCACCGGATCAATAAACACTTTCACCTCGCCACAATCAATAACTGTATCTTCCTGTGTGTGACTACCTTCAAGTTTTAATCCGTATTGATAACCGGAACAACCACCGTCAGTCACTTCTATTCGTAAACCGGCCAAAGGCGTTTGGGAACCGGCAATAAACCGGCCGACAGCGGTAACGGCTTTTTCTGTTAATGTAATCATTTTTAAGCGCTCCTGAAAGTGTGGCATCGTTCTTGTTAATACTTATAGCAACCTGTATGCCATTTTATTTTTTATAGGCTAAAAGCTTGTTTAATAAAGTTTTAATAAAGTCTTTGTAAACTATGAAACGATTGTAGGGCAGGTTTTAATCATACAATCAACTAACAATGTAAGCTTTGCTACAAAAACCAAGGGGATATGAAATGAAGATAGAAGATTTAGATTTAGGTGATGTCGTCTATGCCGCCACGACTATTATTGATGATGGTTCCATTCCCAATGGCCTCGAAGGCGAAATATTAGCCGAAGCAGGAACCCGTGGCGTTATTACGATGATTGGACATATAGAAGAGGAACCCAATCGCAGCATTTTTCTGGTACGCTTTGAAGATAAAGACATGAACCTGGGTAATCCGGTTGGCTGCTGGGTTGAAGATTTAGTTATGGATCCAAAGCTTGTTTATGATTGCTAAAGATTTTCACCACGAAGACACGAAGAAAAAGATAGGGTTCTTGCGCTTCGTATTGAAGGCTACCCACTAAGACGGGATAGTTTGAGGTTAAGTCATTTGTGGTGAGTCCCTCGTCTGTGTTCAGGAGAACCTTGTCGAACTATGAATGACTTAACCGCTCACTCTTCGACAGGCTCAGGACGAACGGTTAAATAACTTTTGAACGTGGTTTTGAGGGTTTTCGGGGGCATTATGTGGTGCTGTTGAGTCATCTGCTTAAGCATCGGTGGCGTTAAGGGTCAATCTTTATGGGCTTTTTTTTACTGTCGCTGGCTTGATCGTCGCTATTCGAACCGAACCCTCCTTTTAGCTGAATAAACTGTCATGAATAGTCATCAACCGCCTACCTTTGCCTTCTGTTGATAATCCGCAACGTACGCTCATTACTTGAATATCAGAAACTGCGTAGGCCGGAATAAGACTTTTCGAGCGCAAGCGAGTTGAGCGTTTCCGGCATCAGGCACGCGTGTGCCGGAAACGCCACCACGCGCTACGCCCTTCGACAAGCTCAGGACAGGCTTGGGTGGTCTTATTCCGGCCAACCACACATGAGCCGCAATATACAGGTATCGTCACCGTAGAGACGCGATTTATCGCGTCTCTATTTATCGCGTCCCTACATCCGAAAACCCACGGGTTATCATTTAGACGCGA
>CAIQND010000585.1 GCA_903873045.1 uncultured Methylococcaceae bacterium
CTCCATGACCTGATAATTTTTCTCAAACGCCTCAAAACTGCCCAAAAAAGCATAACAATGCGGATTTTTTCTAAAACCCAAGCTGTGCAAATAGGCAAGAATTTCAGAATGTCGGGTAAATTGCTGCTCGCCTTCATACTCGCCCAATCCGTAAGGAATAAATTGCAAATCGCGTTCGGCGGCAATTTTAGGGTTCATTTGCCGAATGGTTCCGGCTGCGGCATTTCTGGGATTAACAAATACTTTTCTGTCATTTAGAACAGCTTGTCGATTGATTTTCTCAAAAGCGTATTTAGGCATAAATACTTCACCGCGTACATCCAGTTTTTCGGGCGGATTAGAGGTTGCCAGTTTGAGTGGTACCGATTTGACGGTTCTTATCGTATGAGTCACATCCTCGCCCACCTGACCATCACCGCGCGTAGCGGCATAACTTAACAGTCCTTTCTCATAATGAATGGATATCGCCAAACCATCCAGTTTGGGTTCGCTAAAAAGCTCAAGTGAGGCGGCGCTTAGCTCCAACTCTTTGGCCGCTTTTTCAAAAAAACCAAACGTTTCCTCAAGACTAAAAGCATTCGCCAAAGAAAGCATTTTTACGGTATGTTCTATCTTGCGGAATTCATCGATTGGTTTTGCACCAACGCGTTGAGAGGGAGATTCCGGCGTGGTTAATTCAGGATTATCGGCCTCCATCTCCAGTAGTTCTCTAAATACCCGGTCGTATTCAGCATCAGAAACAGACGGATTATCAATAACATAATACTCATGATCCCATTGATTTATTTTGGCAACAAGTTTCTTGTAAGTGGTATTCAAAGTGTGCCCTGCTTATGGAACATAAACAAAATTACCCGTAAAAAAACCGCTATCCCTATCAAAGGATACAGCGGCTCATTTATTATTGGGCTGACCGATTCTTGATTCTTGGAACAGTTCAAGCAATCAAGTTACGAGGCTGCTTGTTCTTTATTAGGCTGTAAATTTTTAGGCGGCTGTACTTTAGGCATAGGAATACCCGAAGAGACTGGAGGTAAACTATTTAATGCAGCTAATGCGTCTTCTTTTCTCTTTTTAGCTTGTTCGTTTACATCGTTTTTTTTATCAGTAAACATATTCAATCCTCAAAAAAATAAAACGTTTTAAAATAAGAAACAGCTTGATCTTTAGCTTTAATAAGTAATTTTTTATCATGGGGCAGTGGATTACCGCCAAAATATTTATCCGTAAGCTGCTGATTTTTCTTTTTCATATCCATGCGTTGTTTATGAATCTCTTGCTCAGTCAATTTACCTTCTGAGACATCAAACCAGGCGGTTTCCATGA
Source organism: uncultured Methylococcaceae bacterium (assembly GCA_903873045.1). Taxonomy (GTDB): domain Bacteria; phylum Pseudomonadota; class Gammaproteobacteria; order Methylococcales; family Methylomonadaceae; genus Methylobacter_C. The sequence continues at coordinate 1,327 of CAIQND010000585.1, forward strand.
CTAAAAACAACGTTTCCAACTCTTTGGTAATGCTTTCCAGACTTTTTAGGCGTTTTTGATATGGCAAATAGACCTTAATCGCGTTAATTAACTGAGATAAGGCGATTAAGAGCCCCCAAATAAAAGAATACTCTTTCCAAACTACCCAACTTGCAATACTGCCATTAGCCATGATCGCTATAAACATATTAAGCCATCGATCGTAATTTAATGTTTTTTCAAGAGCAATAAGGAAACATCCCGTTGGGATGAAGCCAAAGATTAGGAAGGGGTCTGCATCCCATACGCATCAAGCTAAGCCAAAATACTGTTGATTTAAGTCATTCACATTTTAATGTTTAAAAATAATACTATATTTTTCAATGTGTTGAATTCATGTGTTTTTTGATAAGTACATGGATTTGATAGTAATAGGGCTTA
>CAIQND010000586.1 GCA_903873045.1 uncultured Methylococcaceae bacterium
AATTGACTAATTTTCGTATCGGGCTTTTATAATGATTTTGCTCTAACATGGAATAGTTTATTGTTCCCTAAATGGAACATAAACGATACCACTTTTTTACTAATAAATATGCAATTAATGGCTTATTTTCATCAGCCCAAGTTAGACCTGACAGGTTTATAAAACCTGTCAGGTCTGTCCCGTGTTAAGTTGGTAGCCGAAAATTTATTACCCGTGTTTCAGCAACTCTACGAGAGAGAAGCCTCACACCCGTTGCGTAAAGCGATCGTGACGGGGGATGAAACTTTTTTTGGCAAGTTACTCAAGATGACTTGTTTTTTAGTGGCTGCTAAACCGATTTTTTTGTACTGCGGTGATGTTGATTTCTTTGGCTTCTATTTTGCTAACAGCTTTTTCATCAACCGGTTTGATTTGAGTTTTGAAAGGATTAATAAGCGAACATTTTAAAAGCTTCTACTCAATAAATCTTCTTCTGAAATTGTCTATCTTTATTCTTTCCAACTCTCTTTAATCAATACTTCGGACAGTTTTAAGTCATTGAAATAATGAGTTCTTTAGCGAAAGCCGCAAAAAACTGATGTTTATGAAAATAAATAACACGTTAATTTTCAAATAGTTAGTATTTAATGTGACTCTGCATTTTGCATGGGTTTGATTTAATTCTCGACAAACCACCACAAGCCTTGTTATTCGTGAAGCACCAATTATCAAAACTGTCCGAAGTATTGTTTAATAAGAAATGTAGATTGCAAGGCAGTTTAACCGGTTTAATTAAAGTGTAGAATATCACTAATTAACTGTAGGAGCAGGCCACTGTGTCCGCACTTGCGTTGGTTAATACAAAATTCGTGCAATCCAACATGAAATTCACTACAGTTAGCACAGTTTTCAGACATCACCGGGATTATAAATGTCAGACGTTAAAATTTATGATGTAAAACCAGCTATAGCGATGCAGGCGCATATCACTGCCGAAACCTATAAAACCATGTATCAGTCTTCAATTGACGAACCTGAAACTTTTTGGGCTGAGCAGGCGGAACAGTTTTTGGTGTGGAGCCAGCGCTGGGATACCGTGATGGCTTACGATTACCCAAAAGGCAGCATACGTTGGTTTGAAGGTGGCAAGCTTAACGTGAGTGTCAACTGTATTGATCGTCATCTGGAAACGCGTGCTGACCAAGTGGCTATTATTTGGGAAGGCGATAATCCGGCGCATGATAAAAAAATCACTTACCGACAATTACATGAAGAAGTCTGCAAGTTTGCCAATGTGTTAAAAACACAGGGTGTTAAAAAAGGTGATCGTGTTTGTATTTACCTGCCCATGATTAGCGAGGCGGCGACGGTGATGCTGGCTTGTACCCGTATAGGTGCGGTACATTCGATTGTTTTTGGCGGCTTTTCTGCGGAGGCGTTAAAAGATCGCATTCTGGACTCGGATTGCAATTATGTGGTGTGCGCTGATAAAGGTTATCGGGGCGGCAAAATTGTCCCAATTAAAGCGAATGTTGATTTGGCGGCGGCAGCTTGCCCGCAACTAAAAAAAATCATCGTCATAAAAAACACCGGTAATGCTATCGACTGGCATGAGCCTCGTGACCTTTGGTATCACGAGGCGATGGCAGAGGCTTCGGCTTATTGTCCCGCTGAAGCAATGGATGCAGAAGATCCTTTGTTTATTCTGTACACCTCGGGCTCAACGGGTAAGCCCAAGGGTATTTTACACACGACGGGCGGTTATTTGTTGTATGCCGCGATGACGCATAAGTATGTATTTGATTACCATGACGGTGATATTTACTGGTGTACCGCCGATATAGGCTGGATAACCGGGCATTCCTACATGATTTACGGGCCGTTGTGCAACGGGGCAACGACGTTGATGTTTGAGGGTGTGCCGACTTATCCGGAAGCAGATCGTTTTTGGCGGGTTATCGATAAACACCACGTCAATATCTTTTATACTGCACCCACGGCCATTCGTGCCTTAATGGCGCAGGGCAATGACTTTGTTACGCGCACCGATCGCAGCAGTTTGCGCGTTTTGGCAAGTGTTGGCGAGCCTATTAATCCGGAAGCTTGGGAATGGTATTACCATGTCATTGGCAACGGACGCTGTCCCATTATGGATACGTGGTGGCAGACTGAAACAGGCGGTATTTTAATCACGCCATTACCTGGGGTTACGGCCTTAAAGCCCGGTTCGGCAACCCTGCCGTTTTTTGGTATCTTGCCGGAAATTATGGACAATCAGGGTCGTATTATGGACGGGGTCGCGGAAGGTATTTTAGTGATTAGTCGCACGTGGCCGGGACAATCCCGCTCTATCTATGGTGATCATCAACGCTTTATTGATACGTATTTTAAAAATTATCCCGGTTATTATTTTGCCGGTGATGGCGCACGCCGCGATGAAGACGGTTATTACTGGATTACCGGACGTGTTGATGATGTGATTAATGTGTCCGGCCATCGAATGGGCACGGCAGAAATTGAAAGTGCATTGGTGTTGCATGAC
>CAIQND010000587.1 GCA_903873045.1 uncultured Methylococcaceae bacterium
AAATATTGCTGGGGGAGAGCAGTGCGGCATTAAGCGCGATGGGCGATTGTTTGAAAGGAATATTCATCGGTCAGTGATTGTTTTAAGTGTAGGTGGCAATTATACCATTATTAGCTGGCGTTTTCGGACAGCCTCCTAGAACACTACTGAGGTTATTGATGAGAGCATGGTTAATGCCGGGCTATTTTCCAGCCAAGATTAAAGAGCTATTGAAGTGGCAGTCATACTGACTGATATTTTGAGCCTGGAATTTATACTCCGCGCGGTCATGTTTATGGAATTTATGATCGGGTTATTTTATTCGAGAGCAAGGCGCAAAAACAGGCGCATAGCCAACTATGGATTTTCAGATAAATAATTTCGATGCTAACGGATACCATCCCTTTGAGGGATGTTATCCGTATGGACTATAAACTTCATGTAATGGAAATTTAATTTCTGAAAGACTATATGTAACTGTTTTTGCAACGCCGCTATCGGATGAAATGGCCGATCAGAAAACCAAAAAGGTTACCGCACGGAGTATATGTTATCCACTAAAAGCGTCCGTGTTACGTGGCTATCGATTTAAGACCGGACAGTATCAAACTATGAGTTGTATTTTGTACTCGTTGAAGAGAGAGGTGGCTAAATAGTGACAACAATGGAGGTCAGGCTTTGCCTGACAGTCATGCACGGCCTGACCTTGTGCGTTACACGAATCATGATTAGTCTATTCTATAAGACTTTCAGAAATTAAACTTCCACTACGCGACAATTTAACTTACACGGATACCATCCCTTAAAGGGATGGTATCCGTTAGCATCGAAATTATTTATCTGAAAATGTATAAACTTAAAACCACTATGATTATTTCCCGAAAACTGCTTGTTACGTTATTTCTATTGACTGGCATTACCAGTCTCATACTACTTAACAGAAAGATAGAGTCTCCCGTTTTGCAGACGACTGAAGCCTCCCAAGCAAAGAGAACAGAAACGCATCCAGTGGTTGCCAGTACGTTTAAATCAGCTTCAGTCTTCGCGGCAAAAAATGATAATACCGCGCTAATAACCCGAGATATCCTCAAGACTGAAATGCCGACTGACCCCGTGCAGTCGGGCAAAACTCTTGAACTCGTTAACAGTCAACTAAAAGAAGAACGGGTTGCCGCTATCCAACAATTAGGTGCCTATCCCAATCAGGCATCCGAAACATTACTGACGCAACTACTGATGACTGATCAAGAACCCAGCGTGCGTAATGCAGCAGCACTTAGCTTGGGGATAATTGATACCCCAGAAGAATCAACTCTCCTTGCACTCATTGATGCCTTGGAAGATGAGTCAGAGGCCGTTCGTTTTACAGCCTTATCAACCCTTGAAAATTATATAGTGCAAGAAGAGCATTCAGAAAAAGCCAACTCCATTAAGTTCGCCCTAGAAAACAAAGCGTTAAGTTCTTCGGTTTCCAATGTTATAAAAGAAGCTATCAAGGAAATTCTTTATTTATAATACTGGCGTGCAACCGCTTCCGCGATTTTATATAGTCTTTCAGAAATTAAATTTCCATTACATGAGTTTTTGAACCCATACAGATACCATCCCTTAAAGGGATGATATCTGTTAGCATCGAAGTTATCTATAGGTGATTTTCAGCGATGAGATTTAAGCCTTCAATAACGCGCAAAACGTGAGTGACGGGGCTGTAAACCCATACGCATCAAGCTAAGCCCTATTACTATCAAATTCATGTAGTTATCAAAAAACACATGAATTCAACACATTGAAAATTATAGTGTTATTTTTAGACATTAAAATGTAAATGACTTAAATCAACAGTATTTTGGC
>CAIQND010000588.1 GCA_903873045.1 uncultured Methylococcaceae bacterium
ATATTAAATTACTTTATTAATAGGCTTAATAGTGGATTTGTTGAAGGGCTTAATAATAAAATTAAAGTATTAAAGCGTCGTTGTTACGGCATTTTTAACACCGAAAACCTGTTCCAGCGCATTTCCATAGATTTTGCCGGACATGGTGCAACCTATTGATAATATTTAATTTAATTCATCACGCCAAAGTCAGAAGAGCCATAATTTTTTATACACGCCAACCACCTAACCCCGCTTAAAAATCATTAAGGTAATGTCATCATTAAAGGTTTCACTTTGGCAAAACTGTTTTAGATGCGCCAGCAATGCTTCAATTATTTTTTCCGGAGAATGATGGGCATAGCGAATTAAAAGTTCACTAACGCGTTCTATACCAAAAAAGTCACCGGCCGGATTTTCAGCTTCCGTTAAGCCGTCGGTATAAAGAAGCAACAAATCGCCTTTGCAAAGGGTGATGGTTTTTTCCTCAAAAATAATATTTTTGCGTATGCCCAATATCATGCCGTCAGCATCCAGCTGTCTGCATTCACTTTGAAAAGGACTCAATAATAAGGGTGGTGGATGACCCGCATTGGCAAAGCTTAGCTGCTGAGTGGTTATATCATATTGCAAATAAAACAAGGTGATAAAGTAGTCTGAGTTATTCAAATCCTCAAACAAAAAACTATTCAGTGCTGCAACGGCTTCAAAAGGCTTGCTTAACCGGTTTACTTGTGACCGAAGCGCACTACGGGCTTCAACCATAAACAGGGCAGGGCCGATAGAATGGCCTGATACATCGGCAATAACCATATCCAGACAGCTTTCATTTCGATAAAAATAATCAAAATAATCACCGCCAACCTGATCTGCCGGCAAGCAATAACCCATGACTTCAAAATGCTCGGATATAATGGGGGCCGAGGGTGACAAGGTGGCTTGAATGCGCTGGGCAATTTTGATTTCACTCTGGGCGATTGCCAGATTAACCTCGGCCTGCCTAATTTTTTGCTCATTTGCTTTTCGGGCTGTAATTTCGTGTATGAAACCACTAAACAGATAAGCGTTGCCCAGTTTTAAAGCGGCAATACTGAGTTCAACCGGAAACTCGGAACCATCCTTGCGAATGGCGATTCGCTCAACTAATTCATTTAACTGGAAACCAATGCCGGTATTCAGAAACAGCTTTAAGGCTTGGCGGTGAGCATCGCGAAACCGTGGCGGAACCACTAAATCTTCAAGCCGCTCACCGATAGCTTCGCTACGCAACCAACCGAACATTTTTTCAGCCTGGTAATTCCAGTCAGTAATAAATCCGTAGGAGTCCATAATCACGATAGCACTTAAAGAGCTTTCAATAATAAGTCGGGTGCGTTTTTCACTTTCTATCAGGGCATCCTCAAAATGCTTTCTGGCCGTAATGTCTCGGTCAACACCACGCCATTTCAGTAACTTTCCATCAGCGTTAATGATAGGTAACCCGGTAGATTCGGTAAAAACGGGGTGACCATCTTTATGCCGATAGTGATTAGTCAATACATAAAAAGGCTGGTGACTCGCTGAATAAGATTGCTGCTCTGCTTGATCTTGGGGTGTTAAAAATTGAGTATAATGTTTGCCAATAACTTCCGTCGGGCTAAAACCAAGAATTTGGTTAACGGCGGTACTGCTGTAAATAAAATAACCCTGAGGGTCTTGCTCCCATAACCATTCACCGGTCATGTCTGCCATTTGCCGGAAACGTTCTTCGCTTTCTCTTAGTGCCGATTCAACTTCCTGACACTGGAGATTATTTGCTTCAACGTCCACAGGTATCATTAACGGATTATTTAATTAACGAGGGTTAAATGGTTAATGATGATACAAAGCCAAAACTTGTTTTACATAATTTTGGGTTTCAGGATAGGGAGGAATGGAATTATTGTAGCGGATGACTGCATTTTCACCGGCATTGTAGGCGGCTACAGCAAGATCCAGATTTGGATTAAATAGGGTAATTAAATGTTTTAAATAGCGCGTGCCACCCTCAACATTCTGGTCAGGATCATTGCGGTCAGTCACACCAAATCGCTTTGCTGTCTCAGGCATTAACTGCATTAAACCCACAGCACCCTTGGGTGATTGTGCGCTTGAGTTATAAGCGGATTCCGTTTGAATAACGGCATGAACCAATTTGGCATCGACCTGATGCCGATAGGCGGTCTGCTCAATGAGATCGGTATATCTTTTTTTATTGGTGCCCGACCATTCAGGCATTTTTATCGTGTTAGTGGTTGGCAAATAACTGCTGCGTGGCGTTGACTTTATAATGCGCTTATACAGGCTGTTTCGAGGTTTATCCGTATAGTACACACGACCTTCATTATCGGTATACTTATAAATATCAGCAAGCACCTCGTTTGAGATGCATAACGTTAATAAAATAACGGCAATCCTTATCATTGTTTATCTGCTCTGCCTAAGATGCTGATTTAACCACCACTAAACTTGCCGCTTTAAGCACTTTAGACCTGGCCTCGTCAACGCTGTCAGCCGTTGCCAAAGCAACGCCCATACGTCGTTTTATGTATGCCTCAGGTTTCCCAAACAATCTAACTTCAGTATCAGGCACGGCCAGTGCTTGAGCCAGTCCATCATAAACAACACCTTTGGCATCAACACCGCCCAAAATAACAGCGCTAGCCCCCACGCCGCGAAGATCAGTATTTACGGGTAATCCTAAAATAGCTCTTGCATGCAACTCAAATTCATTTTGCTTTTGTGTCACCATAGTCACCATGCCGGTATCGTGCGGCCTGGGACTGACCTCGCTAAACCATACCGCATCACCTTTAATAAATAACTCAACGCCAAACAAACCCAGTCCGCCAATTTCATTAGTTACTTTAAAGGCAATGTCCTGAGATAATTTTAAAGATGCCTCATTCATTGCTTGCGGTTGCCAACTTTCCCGATAATCGCCACTTTCCTGCACATGCCCGATAGGTGCGCAAAAATCAGTCTTAACTGCACCCGTCTCATCCAGTGATCTGACGGTCAGTAAGGTAATCTCAAAATCAAAATCAATCTTGGCTTCAACAATAACTTTACCCGTGTCAACCCGCCCGCTGGATTTGGCGTAATCCCATGCAGCTTTCAGTTGATCAGGACTTTTAACCATAGTCTGGCCTTTGCCTGACGATGACATGGTTGGCTTAATAAAACACGGATAACCGATGCCACTGTCAACAGCGACTTGCAATTCCTCAAAACTTTGCGCGAAAGCGTATTTTGACGTGGGAATTTTTAACTGTTCGGCAACCAGTGTTCTGATACCTTCCCTATTCATGGTCAACTGAATGGCTCTGGCATTGGGCACAACCGTACAACGTCCCTCCGCTTCAATATCAGCAAGCGCTGAGGTTGCTATCGCTTCAATTTCAGGAATAATAAAATGGGGTTGTTCCAGTGCAATCAGCTTTTTAACAGCCTCGATATCCGTCATATCAATGACATAACTGCGATGGGCGACCTGATGTGCCGGTGCATCTTGATAGCGATCAACAGCGATCACTTCGACGCCGTAACGCTGCAACGAAATAGCCAGTTCCTTGCCTAATTCACCGCTGCCCAGCAGTAAAGCGCGTGTTGCTTTAGCCGTTAATGCTGTACCTATTGTCATTTTGCGTCCGCCAGATAGTTGTCTATGTCTTCTTTTGAAAAACCGATTTTTTTAGCCACGCGATCAGCGTGACTCACGCGAGAAATACCGGCAATCAATTTATAACTGGGTGCGTCATTAGCAAATTCAACCTGTCTTGGCAAGCCGATTCCCTGTCGCACAAAATTATCAACCAATTGATGGTTATGGGTAATTAAGATGGTACTGTTACCTTTACGATAAAAACCATTCAGCACATTAGATGATGATTCCATTTTTTCTTCAAAGGTGGTGCCTTCTGACAACTCATCCAACACGACTAAACTTTTAGGGGTGGTCGCCAGAAATATATCTTTGGTTCTTTTTAATTCTGTACCAAAGCGCCCTTCCCCATCATTTAAATGGCTAACTTCTGATACTTGATAAAAAATTCTGTCTGCCACAGTTAACGTTACTGTTTTTGCAGGCACATAACAACCTATTTGTGCCAGCAATTGAATTTGTGTGATGGTTTTACAAAAAGCCGTTTTGCCGCCGCTATTAGGCCCCGTTACCAAGACCAGTTTATCGTCTTCCAAAACAAAATCATTGCCAACGTAATCGGGATTTTCTTTACCTAAAACGGGATTTTTGGCATCGGCCAAATTAATGCGATGATGCTCACCATCAATCAAACTCGGCAACACAACAGGGCTACCAAAAGCGTCAGCAAATTTAATAAACGAGAGCAATTCGTCCAATTGCCCTAACGCATCCAGCGTTTCTGCAAGATCAGCCGATTTTTTAAACTCATTTCTTAACGGAATAATGCAACTGTCTCGATCAAAACTGCCAATCACCGGATAATAAACCAGCAACAAAGGTACAAAGAAAATAGTCGCCGTGGGAATTGCCTGAATGGAAATATTAAATAGATCCGTTGGAAAAAAGTGCGCCAAAGCCCAGACACTTGCAAAAAACAGCGTAATGAGTAATGGCTTAAACATCCGTGGCCTGAAAATAATAGCCGGTGAAAAGGAGTTTTTTCTCTCCTGCTTTGATTGAATACCATTTTCAGAGATATAAGCAGGGCCTTCCATTAACGAATACACCCGTGTATCGGCAAACGCTGTTATTTTATCAATCAGGGTTTTTAAATAGATACTTTGTGGTGCCTCGACTGCTTGAGTTTGAGCCACCAAGTCCAGCATAAACCGAATACCTCTTTTATACTGAAGATAACCGTAGCCTTCAATTTCATGTGCTTCTCTGGCGGTACCCAAAGACCCCAAAAACTCGCCGAACAAGAGTAAATAAAAGCTTTCCTCATGACTGGCGGCGGTTTCCAGAAGCTGTTCCAGAGATTCTTTTAGCGCAGAATTTTGCCTTAATTCTTCAACCGCTTCTTGTTTTTTCTTAATCTCATCAATAGCATCAAGCGGTTGCGTTAATGAACGAAACAATACGGCCTGCCCTATCGTTGTTGAGGCATGATTAACCGCATCAAACAGCTTATCAACTTCAATGGTATTAAAGGCACTTTCATCTATAACACCGACACCGGTAGCCAAGGGCTTGCTGGATTTAACAGTAAGCCAGGCATCTTGCCAGCCTTGCAATATTGTTTCTTTCATGGGTATTTTAACTCTTCATTAATCGAGGTCGCCAAAACTATTAGTGGAAACTATAGTCCATTAAGTTTTTTGTTCTAGTATATTTATGATGGCGCTAACGTGAGCGTCTGAATCATTAAGTGCCGCAATATATCGGTAATGGGTTCCGCCTGATTCCATAAATATGGATTTATTCTCCATAGCTATTTCTTCCAACGTTTCCAGACAATCAACCGCAAAACCCGGACAGATCACATCAACTGTTTTGATGCCTTGCCCTGGAAGCTCTTCCAAGGTGCTGACACAATAAGGTTTTAGCCATTCTGCCTTGCCAAAACGAGACTGAAAAACAATCATCCATTCTTTTTCATTAAGGCTCAATTTTTCAGCAATCAATGCCGCCGTTTTATGGCACTGATGAAAATAAGGATCACCCCATTTAGTCAGCGCCTCTGGCAAACCATGAAAAGACATAATTAATAGTTCGTTTTTGTCCTGTTCACACCACGCCTGCTCAATGGATTGAGCTATCGCCGCAATATAATACCTATCTTGATGATACTCAGCGATAAATTGAAACGTGGGCAAATGTCGCCATTGATTAAGCTCTTTAACCAGATCATCATAAATAGAAGCACTGGTGGTCGAAGAATACTGGGGATACAAAGGCAAAACAACGACATCCGTGATACCGGCTTTTTTAAACTCTTTTAATTGAGTGGCTATGGATGGTTCACCATAACGCATAGCATAATG
>CAIQND010000589.1 GCA_903873045.1 uncultured Methylococcaceae bacterium
ACTTTTATGGCCGAAGCGTTCGAGACAAACGACGCTAGTTACATAGCTCACGCTCTTGGCGTTGTCGCCCGTGCGAAGGGTATGGCGCAAATCGCCGGACTAACTGGACTTTCCCGCGAACAACTTTACCGTTCCTTTAGCGAGAACGGAAACCCGACCTTGAAAACTACGCTTGCCTTAGTGAAAGCCCTTGGTCTTGATTTGACCGCCAAGATTCACCGCTAAAAAGAATCAATGGGGTCACCCATTGAATAACGCGATAAGATGCGCTTATAGGATGTGCCGACGCAAGGAGGCACATCGTTCGAGTTACTCACAGGTGCAAATATAGAGCCCTGTAGAAGTAAAGCGACATTCGACCACCCTCACCCGAAGGGAGAGGGAGCTTTATGTTGCTTTACTTCTAAGCCACTCTATAGCTTGCACCCGCCGATATAGCCGGACAGTTGTCTGCCCGGCTACTGCCTTGATTATTTCTTTTTAGCGTTGTTACGTTCGTTAACTTCTTTGATAACTTCTTCTGCTACGTTTTTAGGACATGGCATATAGTGCGAGAACTCCATAGAGAATTGACCGCGACCAGAAGTCATGGTGCGCAAGTCACCAATGTAGCCGAACATTTCGCTCAACGGTACATCTGATTTGATACGCACGCCACTTACGCCAGCATCTTGAGATTTGATCATGCCACGGCGACGGTTAAGGTCACCAATAACATCACCGACATGATCCGATGGCGTAAAAGTATCTACCGACATAATGGGCTCAATCAATTGTGGACTGGCTTTTGGAATTGACTGGCGGAAAGCCGCTTTCGCAGCAATTTCAAAGGCAATTGCAGAGGAGTCAACCGCATGGAAAGCACCATCCGTTAAGATAACTTTAAAGTCCAAACAAGGAAAGCCGGCCAAAACACCTTTATCCAACATGCTTTTAAAGCCTTTTTCAACAGCAGGCCAGTATTCGCGTGGTACGTTACCACCCGTGACCGCTGATTGAAACACAAAGCCTGAACCGGGTTCACCGGGTTCAATAATGTAGTTGATCTTGCCGTATTGGCCTGAACCACCTGATTGCTTTTTGTGTGTATATTCGTCTTCAACCGACTTGGTAATGGTTTCGCGATACGCCACTTGGGGTTTACCAACGACAACATCAACACCGTGGGTACGTCTTAATATGTCAACTTTAATGTCAAGATGTAACTCGCCCATACCTTTAAGGATGGTTTCACCACTGTCTTCGTCAGTTTCAACGTGGAAAGAAGGATCTTCCTGAATCATTTTACCCAGTGCAATACCCATTTTTTCAGAAGCTGCTTTATCTTTTGGTGAAATAGCCAGTGAAATAACAGGATCAGGGAAAACCATCGGTTCCAGAGTTGCAGGGAATTTTGGATCGCACAAAGTGTGACCGGTTTGCACGTTTTTCATACCCAGAACTGCAACAATATCACCTGCTTGAGCAGATTCAAGCTCGGCACGAACATCGGCATGCATTTCAACGATACGACCAATACGCTCGGTTTTACCGGTAAACGTATTCAATACTGACGTGCCTTTTTCCAACTTACCGGAATAGATGCGCAAGAAGGTCAATGCGCCAAAACGGTCATCCATGATTTTAAATGCCAAGGCACGTAACGGTTTATCCGCATCAACAATAGCAAATGTACCTGTTGGGTTACCTTCAAGATCGACTTCTGGCTGTGGTTTAACTTCTGTTGGACAAGGCAAGTAATCTACAACGCCATCAAGAACCAACTGTACGCCTTTATTTTTGAAAGATGAACCGCAGAAAGTCGGGAAGAAATCAAGATTAATGGTACCTTTACGGATACAACGCTTAATGGTATCAATGTCTGGTGTTTCGCCTTCAAGATAGGTTTCCATGACATCGTCAAATTGATCAGCCACTTGGTCTATCAATTTTTCACGCCATTCCTTTGTCAACTCTAACATATCGGCAGGAATATCTTGAATGGTGTAATTCATCGGGTCACCTGAGTTATCCCAAACCCATGCTTTCTCGGTTAATAAATCAACCACTCCTGAGAACTCGTCTTCTGTACCGATTGGCAAGGTCATTACAACAGGCACTGCGCCTAAAACTTCTTCAACCTGTTTAACTACACGGTAGAAGTCTGCGCCAATACGATCCAGCTTGTTAACATAAATAACCCGCGCAACTTCAGAGTCATTCGCATAACGCCAGTTGGTTTCTGATTGGGGTTCTACACCGCCTGATCCACAGAATACGCCGATACCACCGTCCAGTACTTTAAGAGAGCGATAAACTTCGATAGTAAAATCAACGTGACCCGGGGTGTCGATAATATTAAAACGATAGTCTTTCCAGAAACAAGTGGTTGCCGCTGACTGAATGGTAATACCACGCTCACGCTCTTGATCCATGAAGTCGGTAGTGGTTTCGCCATCGTGCACTTCGCCGATTTTGTGAATTTTACCGGTCAATTTTAAAATTCGCTCGGTAGTGGTTGTTTTACCGGCATCAACGTGTGCGAAGATACCAATATTTCTGTAATGCGCTAAATCTGTCATGTTTTTACTCTAAAGTTGGGCATAAAAAACTTTTTTGGTGACCACTCTTGAGCATCAACTCAGGAGGGTTCGTACTGGGGCATTGTGACAACATACCGTAAACTACAGTCATTATAACCTAAGACCGTAGCGGCAAGGCATGGATGAAACGTGTCGAATACTTGCAGGTAGCTCAAGCCAAATAAGGTGGCACTTTAAAAGTCACCATTGCCCCTCACTCATTCAGCTTTTAAAGCCGACTATTTTAACCTAGAAATGGGGAAAAAATACAGGAAAACCCATGTCTTATATTAGGAGGTTATAAAAAAGGGTGGCAATTTTGTTTTTAGTGGTCTTTTTGCAGGCAAATAAGAACAATTTATTCATCTATACACAAATCCTGTGGATAACTCTGTGCATTAACTGTTATATACCGCTCTTAACACCCGTTTTTAATACATTTTTGTTAGATTGTACAAAAAATAGACAATTTATTACGCCTGTTTAGTCGCTGTTATTTATGGCATTTCAAGAAATTTTTATGCTTTGAATAAAAGCAGCGCCAAGTCATTGATTTTTTCTGTGTACCCATAAACCCCCCTTTTAACGCTTGACAAACCTGATGTTGCTATAAACCGGTCGGGTCTGCCTACATTTTTTATGTCATCAAAAGAGTCGCAGTACAAATGCTATTTAATAAAAAAACAAGTTATATTTTTCATGGCAGCTTTCGGATAAACAAGAAAAATACTGATTTATGGTTTAAAACAAGCCATTCAGAAGTTACCCACAAAACCTGTGGATAACTCTGTGTATAAATTGTTATATACTGCTCTTAACTACAGTTTTTATTACAGTTTTGTTAAATCGTATAAAAACACGACAATCAAACAGTTATTTCTAAATATCAATAGCTTACCGAGAGCTATAATAAGATTTCATGACTATTGAGCCGCACGGTAAAAATTACTTTTAAAATGTCGGTAAACATAAATTCACGCAGTCACTGCCTAAAACTCAACGAAAGGTAAGTATCCACCTCCACCTTTGAAAAAGGGGGAGAGTAAATCGAGGGTTAGGGAATATTTGGCTACCTACTTAAGACGGGACAGTTTAGTTCGCTTCGACTCCGCTCAGCGAACGGTCTCTTTTGATGCTGTATCATTAAGTTAACCGTATTGACGGTTAAGCCTTTTTTCTTGTCCCGTCTAAAGTTGGTAGCCGGATATTTATTTAACAAATATCCCCTAACCCCAATTTTTCAAAAAAGGGGAGCTGAATAATTACAGTAGAGTTTATGCACAATAAGCGCGGAGTGTGATTTTTCGCAGAAAGTAGCCATATACAGCTCATGAAATACGTGGGCTGCGTAAAATACACACCAAATATTGTAAAAAATCTTACTGATTTCATATCTTGATATTAATAAAAATCACTTAATTTCAATTGGTTAAGATCAATGTCTAATTGTGCATAAACTTTAGAAAACGAAGATACTTCGATTTGTCGGGTTACGCCGTCGCTAACCCGACGCGATGGGTGTTGCAAAAAGTGTAAACCGAGAAATGAAGGATGCCCGGCCAAGCCTGATATTAATCTTTCTTTCGGCCTAAATAAGGTAGCGACTAACACGTAACCCCGACCACAATACTACCTTCTTCGGGCATTATGACTTTTAGGCTCTGGTTTGGTTTTGGTCATTTCCGGTTCGTTTCTTTCCAGACCGGCAAATTCAAATAACAAATCCAGCTCTTTATCCGTCAGTTCGTAAAACGTACACGCTTTTAGACGCTCGGGTAAAACCACCGGCCCGTAGCGAACCCGCATTAAGCGGCTAACGATAACTTCCTGCGATTCCCATAAGCGCCTGACCAGTCTGTTACGGCCTTCGCTAACGATAACGTGATACCATTTATTGGCTCCCTCACCCCCGAAAAATCGAATCGCATCAAATTTGGCTGTACCATCCTCAAGCTCTACACCTTGCTTGAGTTTTTCCAGCGTTGCCTCTGCAACATCACCCAATATCCGCACCGCGTATTCACGTTCAACTTGAGTGGACGGGTGCATTAATTTATTGGCGAGTTCGCCATTATTGGTGACCAATAATAAACCGGAGGTATTAATATCCAACCTGCCAACCGAAATCCAGCGGGCGGTAGTCAGCGTTGGCAATTGCGTAAACACCACAGGACGACCTTCAGGATCACGGCGTGTCACCACCTCACCCGTCGGTTTGTGATAAAGCAGTACCCTGGTAGGTTGTACTGCAAATTTTTCCCAATGCACGACCCGCTCATTGAGCTGCAAATAATCACGCGTTTTTAAACGATCACCCAACTTAGCAGGCTCACCATTTAGTTTTAGTCGACCTTCGGCTATCCAGCGCTCAATTTCTCTTCTGGAACCTACGCCGCCACGCGCCAGCACTTTTTGAATGCGCTCGCCTTCCTCCGGCTGATTTTTGACCGCTTTTTTTACGACCCTGACTTCATCAGGCTGTTTCGGTGAAGGACTAGCCGGTTTGTAACCCTCTTTCTGCGTATTTCTGTCCTTATTTTTACGCTGTTGTTTGGGTGATCTTTTTATCGTCGGCGATTTGCCCGGCTGCTTCGATGAATCGTTGGTTGGTTTCTTGCTTTTCACTCGTTACCTGCATAAGTTGTTGCGTATTATCTATCGGTTCATCAAGATGTTTTATATCTTGTAAAGTCGGTAGTTGATTTAATGATGTAATATTAAAATAATCCAAAAATTGTTTGGTCGTGCCATATAAACCAGGTCGGCCGGGCGCTTCCTTGTGCGCTACCACCCTCACCCACTCACGTTCAAGTAAAGTCTGAATAATACTTGAACTGACACTGACACCGCGAATATCTTCAATGTCAGCGCGTGTTACCGGTTGTTTGTAAGCAATAATGGCCAAGGTTTCCAATAACGCGCGTGAATATTTTGGTGGTTTTTCTTCCAATAAACGTGATACCCAGTGCGATAAATCCTGCTTGATTTGAAATCGATAGCCACTCGCCACCTGTTTTAATTCAATCGGACGAGATCGATAATCTTCAATAATGGTCTCTATTGCCGCTTGTACGTCCTGTAGTTCCGGCTGTTCTAGTTCGGGAAAAACCTGCTGTATCTGTTTAGCCGTCATCGGACGCTTGGCCACAAACAAAATAGCCTCAACTATGCGCTTTATTTTCAAATTAATTTCAAGGTGTTCAGTGATTGGAGTGGATGCGTTCATACTTACTGATTTTAACGGTTCCGTCCGCTTTCTAAACTTGCCGAAGGGACGCAGCCTGAGCGGTGCCAACACTTTCTCTTCGACAAGGCTCAGCGGCGTGCAGTCAAAGGATTCATGAGCGACAACCGGTGTTAAATCAACAAGCGTGGGTTGCTCCCGTTGTTTAGTAACCTTCTTCTTCGGCGGTGGCGAAACCACTGAGGCTTCTGATCCGGATTTCGGTAAAGGGTTCAGACTGGCTGATTTCGATGAGTCCTTCTTTGCCAAGTTCGAGGATGGCCAGAAACGAGACAACGACACCGGATCGTCCTTCTTTTCGGATAAATAATTGCGAGAAAAGGAGACTATCTTTTCCTTTAAGGTTTGCCAAAATGGTTGCCATTCGTTCACGGACAGATAAAGCTTCTTTGGTAATTTGGTGGTGACTAAGTTGGTCAACGCGTTTAAGGACATCCTGAAATGCCAACAGCATATCTTTTAACTGAATATCCGGTAACTGCTGCGCAACGTCTAATGCTGATATATCGACATCTACGGCAAATATATCACGTTCAACCCTCGGTAAAAAATCGATCTCTTCAGCGGCGGCCTTAATACATTCATATTCCTGTAATCTGCGAATTAACGTGGCTCGTGGATCGTCCTCGTCATCCTCTTGCTCAGACTGTCTGGGCAGCAGCATCCTTGACTTTATTTCTGCCAATAACGCAGCCATAACCAAATATTCCGCTGCCAATTCAAGATTGAGTTCACCCATCAATTGAATGTAGCTGATGTATTGATGCGTAATCTGGGCAATAGGAATATTGACAATATCCAGATTCTGCCTTCTGATCAAATACAACAATAGATCCAGCGGCCCTTCAAACAAGTCAAGAAACACTTCCAGTGCATCTGGAGGAATATAAAGATCATCCGGTAATTGACTAAAAGGTGCGCCGTTGACTATGGCAATGGCTGGCGTTGTTTCCGTAACAACAGCCGTTTCGCTAGCGGTCATTAGTAGAATGCCTAATCTCAAACATCAGGATTTTAAAAAAATCACAAGCCTGCAATTGAAAAAAACACTTTCTGGAAAAAAAACAACGGATATTCCAAAATCAGGTTCAAAATTTTAGTGTAGAGTAACAAGATTAAAATAATAAAGCCAAACCGTTCCAAACGATTATATTGCCAAGCCCAGTAATTCGGTAAAATACCGGTCAAAATGCGACTGCCATCCAGCGGTGGAATGGGTAGCAAGTTAATTAATGCCAACACCAGATTAATTGAAATACCGGCAACGCCTGAATAAATCAACGGATGTGAGATTGCTTCAGTGCCTGCACCGATAGTAACACCCAAGCGAGCCACCAAAGCCCAGGCGAGCGCCATTAATATATTTGAAACCGGCCCTGCCAATGCCACTACGGCCATATCTTGCAAGGGATTTTTAAAATTACGGGGATCAACGGGAACCGGTTTGGCCCAGCCAAAAATAAAACCGGTGCCTGTGATAAGTAACAATCCGGGAAGAATGATAGTGCCAAATAAATCGATGTGCTTAAGCGGATTCAAGGTCAAGCGACCCAAGCTGGAGGCGGTATTATCACCGTATTTTTTGGCTACCCAGCCATGCGCCACTTCATGTACGGTAATCGCAAAAATCACCGGCAATACCCAAACCACTATGCGTTGGATTAAGCTTAATTGATCCATTAATATATCCCTTTATTAATTTAACATAGGAGCAAGACCTTTGCCCTGCCTGATGATCTCGGCACCATTACTGGAAAATTCAATCATGGTTGTCTCTCCACCTTCAATAATACCGGCATCAATAATCAAATCCAGCTCATTTTCAAGCTTGTCTCTGATCTCGTAAGGATCGGTCATAACCTCGCTTTCGCCAGGTAATATCAGCGTTGAACTAAATAACGCTTCGCCCAATTCCTGAAGTAATAATTGCGCAACCGGATGATCAGGAATACGTACGCCGATGGTTTTTTTCTTGGGATGTTGCAGCCTGCGCGGCACTTCACGGGTCGCATCCAGAATAAACGTAAAGGGCCCCGGCGTTAACGCTTTAATCAATCGATAGGCATCATTACCGATTTTGGTAAAGGTTGACACTTGCGTCAGATCCTTACACACGAGGGTAAAGTTGTGCTTGTCATCCAACTGTCTGATACGCCGTATCCTGTCCAGTGCCTGTTTATCATCAAGATGGCAGGCCAGCGCGTAAGATGAATCGGTCGGATAGACAATAACCCCGCCATTGCGGATAATTTCCACCGCACGGTGAATCAATCGCAACTGCGGATTTTCCGGATGTATTTCAAAAAACTGAGACATCATTAACGACTAAATTCAAAAATTATAAATCGGCATTATACCCCACATCCGCACAAGCTTGCAGTATGAAT